>DYGJ01000017.1 GCA_020724765.1 Thermotoga sp.
GCGACCTCTCCTCGCGACTCGACGCGTGGGATAACTGCGCGGTGGCCGCTGACTACTGGGTCGAGACGCCCTCCGATACGGAGGTTCAGGTGGAGGTGGACTCCGGGGACGTGAAGGTTGCTGGGCTGCGGGGTCCGGTCGTGGTGAAGATCGATTCGGGCGGCGTCGAGCTGTCGCGGATCGAGGGCGACCTCGAGGTAGAGGTGGACAGCGGAGACGTGGACGGAAGTCAGCTCCGCGGGAGGGCGCGGTTCGACTTGGACAGCGGCGACCTCGCTCTGCGGGACGTCCGCGGACCTGTCCGAGCGGTGGTCGACTCCGGGGGACGTGGCGTTGGCCGATCTGGGCCCTGAGCTCGAGCTGAGCGTGGACTCGGGGGACGTGCGCCTCGCCTCGGCCGTGCCCGACGGGGCCCGGTGGAGGATCTACGCCGACTCGGGTGACGTTGAGGTCTGTCTGCCCCGCGACAGCCGGTGCGTCGTCGAAGCGGTGATGGACTGCGGCGACCTCGACTGCGACCTTCCGCTGGTGGTGGAGACCGACGAAGACGGGGCCTCGGCCCGCGGTGCCCTGGGAGAGGGCGCCACGGCGCGGATCGAGATCTCGACCGACAGCGGGGACATCGCCCTCCGTTGGGGGGACCAGTAGCCGTCGTAGAGCCCATCGCAGTCCGGACGGCCTGCGAACCGGCCCGCGCGGTGTGTTGTTGATTGCATCTGCATTCCGCGTACTTTCATCGGCAGGGTCGCCCGGTCGGCGCGAGGATGAGGGGGCGCGCCGTCCCCACGAAGCGGGGCCCTCGGGGATGGCCGAAAGCTGTTTTTGCGGGATGAGCGCGGGGAGGCTATAGTCGAAGCGGTCGATGGACGACTCGCTCGATGTTGTGATCCTGGCGGCGGGCAAGGGGGCGCGTATGCGCTCCCGCCGCCCTAAGGTTCTCCACTCTCTGATTGGCCTTCCTTTGCTTGAACACGTTCTCCGTGCGGCCCGCGGGATTTCCCCGGCGCGGCTTGTGGTCGTCGTGTCTCACGGTGCCGACGAGGTTCGCGCGACGTTCCCCGGGCGCGACGTGGTGTTCGTGGACCAAGGGGAGCCCCGCGGCACGGGCCACGCCGTTCTCGCGGCGCGCGAGGCGGTCGTCTCGGGCACGTTCCTCGTCCTCCCCGGCGATGTCCCGCTTGTCCCCCCGGACGCCCTGCGCACGCTCGTTCAGTTCCATCGCGAGAGCAAAGCCCTGGTCTCTTTCCTCACGATGGAGCCCACCGATCCCGGCCCCTACGGCCGCGTGGTGAGGGGTGAGGATAGCAGGCCGCTGCGGATCGTAGAGGCGGGAGACGCCACCCCAGCCGAGCGGGCGCTCCGCGAGGTGAACTCCGGGATCTGGTGCCTGGAGAACACCCCTCGTCTGTGGCAGGCCGTGGCGAACCTCTCCACCTCCAACGCGAAAGGGGAGTTCTACCTCACCGACCTCGTAGCCGTCTTCTCCGTTGCGGGGAAGGCTGCCGCCCTTTGCTGCCCGTGCGTGGACGATCTGCGGGGGGTCAACGATCGACGGGACCTCGCCCAGGTCGAGGTTTTCCTTCGCCAGAGGATTCTCGCCGCGTGGATGTGCGACGGGGTTACGGTGGTGGACCCGGCTGCGGTCTACCCGTCCCTCGACGCCGCGGTAGGGGAGGACACGATCCTCCACCCCGGCACCCACCTCGTTGGGCGAACCGTGATTGGGGAGGGCTGCACCGTCGGCCCTAATGCCTATCTGGCGGATGCCCGCATCGAGAACGGGGCGCGCGTGTGGTACTCCGTGGTCGAAGGGGCCGAGGTGGGGCTGGAGGCGCAGATCGGTCCCTACGCTCACCTCCGGCCGGGAGCACGGATCGGCAAGCGAGCCAAGGTCGGGAACTTCGTCGAGGTCAAGGGGGCCACGCTTGGGGAGGGGGTGAAGGCCGGACACCTCGCGTACATCGGCGATGCCGAGATCGGGGCGAAGGCGAACATCGGGGCGGGGGTCATCACCTGCAACTTCCAGCCCGGCAAGAAGGGGAAGTTCCGCACCGAGATCGGGCCAGGGGCGTTCATCGGCAGCAACGCGTCTCTGATCGCTCCGATACGGATTGGGGAAGGGGCTGTCGTGGGGGCGGGGTCCGTAATTACGCACGATGTTCCTCCGTTCGCCCTCGCCCTGGAGCGGTCGCCGGAGACGTTGAAGCCGAGCTGGGCTCGGGCAGAGGACGAGGGAGGGAACGACGATGGCTAAACCGAAGGGGCTGGAGAGCATCCGGATCCTCTCCGGGAGGGCGAACCTGCCGCTGGCGCGGCGCATCGCCGAGATCCTGGGGGTTCAGCTGTGCGAGGCCGATGCCCCCGGCAAGAAGGGGCGATGTTACGGCCCCGGGCGGTTCCCTGACGGGGAGGTGAGCGTTCAGATCCAGCAAACGGTGCGCGGGAAGAACGTGTTCATTATCCAGCCGACCTCGCCCCCGGTGAACGAGCATCTGATGGAGCTTCTTGTGATGGTGGACGCGTTGCGGAGGGCATCGTGCCGCGAGATCTGCGCGGTGGTCCCCTACCTTGGGTACGCTCGCCAGGACCGGAAGATGACGGGAAGGGTTCCCATCTCTGCCCGGCTGGTGGCCGATCTTCTGGAGACGGCAGGCGTGGATCGGGTGCTGACGATGGACCTCCATGCCGGGCAGATCCAGGGCTTCTTCAAGGTCCCCCTCGATCACCTGCGCCCGGATCGCATGCTTGCCAAGTACATCTACGACCACCACCGCGATTGGCTCGCGAACCTCACCGTGGCCTCCCCCGATATCGGGGGCGTGTGGCGCGCGCGGCGGATGGCGAAGCGCCTCGGCGAGCTTCTCCACAAGGACGGTGAGCTTCCGCTGGCCCTCGTTGTGATGCAGCGCGACGAAGAGAGAAAGAAGGTCGTGGTGAAGGACGTCATTGGCAAGGTCCGGGGCCGCGATGTGCTCCTCGTGGATGACATCCTGTCCAGTGGGAAGACACTGGTAACCGCAGCGGAAGAGCTGGCCGCCGGCGGGGCGGAGAAGGTGTTCGCGGCCTGTACCCACGGCGTGTTCGCTGGCGAAGCGTTGAAGGTTCTCGACACGCCGCAGTTGCAGCGGGTGCTGGTGACCGATACCATTGCCCACCGCGACGCAGTCCGGAAGGCCCCACAGATCGAAATCGTGTCGGTGGCCGAGTTCTTTGCGGATGCGATTCGCCGGATTCACCGCCACGAGTCGATGACCGACCTGTTGGCGTACATGCCGGTGTAAGGGGAGGAGGATCGGGATGATGGTCAATGCAGTGCGGCGGCCTCTGACTGAGAAGGCAGGGGCTCTCCGCCGTCAGGGTTTTGTCCCGGCTGTGCTCTACGGCGGCCGCGTCGCTTCGCTGCACGTGTCGATCTTGGAGAAGGATCTCGTGAATCTGCTCAACCAAGTGACCCGTTCCACCCCGGTTGAGGTCGAGGTGGATGGGAAGGACACGTACCACGTCTTCCTCAAGGAGATCCAAGTCCACCCCATCACGCAGCAGTTCCTGCATCTCGATCTCTACGTGGCAGACCCTGATCGCCCCCTGACGATGAACGTGCCGGTCCGCATCAAGGGCACGGCCCGTGGGATCAAGGACGGCGGGATTCTGGAAGTCGTTCACTCCTATATCCCGGTGCAGTCGGTTCCGGAGAAGATGCCAGCGCGGATGGAGGTCGATGTATCGGACCTCGACATCGGCGACTCGATCCTCATCAAGAACCTTCCGTGGGCGGAAGGGGTCGTCCCTCAATTGCCGTTGGACGACGCGGCCGTGACCGTGGCTGCGCGGCGGGCGCTCGAGGTTGAGGCCCCACCGGCTGCTGAGGCCGCGGAGGCCGTCCCCGTGGAGGGCGCTGCCGAAGAAACGCCGACGGGAGGCGACCAGGCCTCGGCTTGAGGACGGTCGTCGGTCTGGGGAACGTCGGACCGGAGTACGCGGCCACCCGCCACAACGTTGGTTTTTGGGTTGTCGAGCGGCTTCTCGCTCGAACCCGTTGGCGTCGGAACGTTCAACCGTGGGGAGAAGTATACCGCTCGGCGAGCGGGCTCCTGCTGTGCCCGTCTACATACATGAACCGCTCCGGCGACGCGGTTCGGGAGATCTCGGCTCAGTTCTCCCTGCTTCCCGCGGAAGTCCTCGTTGTGTACGATGATGCAGACCTCCCGGTAGGATCCCTGCGGCTGCGCAGCCGTGGGGGGCCGGGGACGCACCAGGGGATGAGATCGGTCCTCTCCGCGCTGGGTACGGACGACGTGCCCCGTCTGCGGGTCGGGATCGGCCGCCCGGCCGAGGGGAGCGGATGGGTAGACCACGTCCTCTCTTCGCCCTCACCCGTGGAGGCGGATGCGCTCGCGCGGGCGGTGGACTTTGCGGGCGAGTTGGCGTGGGTGTTCCTTTGTTCCGGACTCTCCGCAGCGCTAGACCGCTTCTCCCGTGAGAGCGGGAAGACGGACCGTATAATCTGACCGGAGGTCGCTGATGTACGAGAAGTTCTCGAAGGAATCCATGAAGCTCTTGGCCGCATCTCAGGAAGAGGCGGGCGACTGGCGCCACCGGTACGTGGGGACCGAGCACCTGCTGCTGGCCGCGGCGCGCCAGGAAGGATCTCGGGTGGCGCGATTCCTCGACGCCAAGGGCCTCAACTACGAGCGGATCGCGCGGTTCGTGGAACGCCAGAAGGGACGGGGGAAGGTCCACGTGCCGGCGGACGAGATCGAACCCACCCAGCGTCTGCGGAGGGTGATGAAGCTCGCCTACGAGGAGGCGAGGCGCGACGGGGTCGAGGCAATCGAGCCGGAGCACCTCGTGTTGGGCATCCTCCGCGAAGGGGAGTGCACGGCGGCCGAGATCCTGCGGGCCCAAGGCATCGACCTCCGTACGGCCCGCGAGCACTTTGCTCCCAGTCGGCGGGGTGGGGTGCGGGTGCGGACGAGCCACAGCCGGCTTCCGGGAGAGCTTGGGGAGTTCGGCCGCAACCTCGTCGAGGAGGCGGCGAGCGGCGCCCTCGACCCGGTCATCGGCCGCGATCGCGAGCTGGAACGGGTGGTGGAGATCCTGTGCCGGCGCAAGAAGAACAACCCCGCGCTCATCGGCGAGTCGGGCGTCGGCAAGACGGCGATCGTGGAGGGCCTCGCCCAGAAGATTGCCGCCGGCGACGTTCCGTCGGCGCTTGCCCAGAAGGAGATCGTCGAGCTGGACATGGCGGGAATCGTCGCGGGCACTAAGTACCGCGGCGAGTTCGAGCAACGGTTGAAGACGATCCTCAACCAGGTTATGAGCGTGGACAACATCATCCTGTTCATCGACGAGCTTCAGACCGTGGTTGGCGCGGGCGGGGCCGAGGGAGCGATCGACGCCTCGGCGATCCTGAAGCCGCCCCTCGCGTCTGGGGCCCTGCAGTGCATCGGCACGGCGACCCCCGACGACTACCGGAAGTCGATCGAGAAGGACCCTGCCCTCAAGCGCCGGTTCAAGACCGTGTACGTGGACGAACCGTCCATCGAGGATACGGTGAAGATCCTCCACGGGCTGAGGCAACGCTACGAAGAACACCACGGGGTCGAGATCACGGATGACGCCCTGTGGCAGGCAGCACGCCTCGCCGACCGGTACATCACGGATCAGTTCCTCCCGGACAAGGCGATTGACCTCGTGGACGAGACATCGGCCAAGGTCCGCCTCGCGGCGGCCGAACTCCCGCCAGAGGCGCGGGCCCTCCTCGAGGAGATTACCCGACTCGAGGATGAGGAGGAAGCGGCGGTGGCCGACCAGAACTACGAGCTCGCCGCCCGGATCCGCGACCAGCGGGCGACAAAGGTTGAGGAGCTGAAGAAGTTCGAAGAGGTCGGACGGGAACCGGCGGTGCCGGTCGTGGAAGGGGAACGGGTGGCCGCGACTGTGTCCGCGTGGACGGGGATTCCGGTCCGTCATCTCCAGGAGGAGGACACCGCCCGCCTTGTCCACATGGAGGAGAAGATCCACGAACGGTACGTGGGCCAGGACGAGGCGGTGAAGTCCACCGCTCGGGCGATCCGCCGCGCCTACGCCGGGGTGAAGGACCCCCGGAGGCCAATCGGATCGTTCCTGTTCCTTGGCCCTACAGGCGTGGGGAAAACGGAGCTGGCACGGACGCTGGCCGGGTTCCTGTTTGGGGACGACGATGCGCTGATCCGCATCGACATGTCGGAGTACGTGGAGCGGTTCGCCGTGTCCCGCCTCGTGGGGGCCCCGCCCGGGTACGTGGGGTACGAAGAAGCAGGCCAACTCACCGAGGCCGTGCGCCGCCGGCCGTACTCTGTCGTCCTGTTCGACGAGATCGAGTAGGCCCACCGCGACGTGCTCAACATCCTGCTTCAGGTGATGGACGATGGAATCCTCACCGACTCCCAAGGGCGGAAGGTGGACTTCCGCAATACCGTGCTCATCATGACCTCCAACGTGGGAAGCAAGTTGATCGTGGACCGGACCGGGGTCGGGTTCAGCACAGCGGACATCGAGTCCGAACAGGCGTACCGGGACATGAAGGCGCGGGTGATGAGCGAGGTACGCAAGGAGTTCTCGCCCGAGTTTCTGAACCGGCTCGACGACGTGATCGTGTTTCACTCCCTGACAAGGGAGCAGGTGAAGAACATCGCCGATCTGTTCATCGGCCGGCTGAGCAGCCGCCTTAAGGAAGAGCACGCGATCGAACTCGTTCTTGATCCTTCGGCGTGGGAGATGATCACCGAGCGAGGGTACGACGAGAAGTACGGGGCTCGCCCGATGGGACGGGCGATCGAGCGGTTGCTCGAGGACCCGATCGCCGAGCGGATCCTGACGAAGGAGTTCCCCGCCGGGTGCCGGGTTGTGGCCGAGGCCCAGGACGGCGAGATCGCGGTGCGGAAGGAGTAGATGTCCTACCGCTGCCGGGGGTGCGGCTACCAGTCTCCGAAGTGGCTGGGCCGTTGCCCTGGCTGTGGGCAGTGGGAGTCGTTCGAAGAGGTTGCCGACCCAGCCCTCGCCGAAAACATAAGGGGAGGCGATCTCCCCCGCCCCGTGTCCGAGGTCCCGGCCCTGTCCGGCGAGCGCCTCACGACGGGCATGCCCGAGGTGGATCGGGTGTTGGGCGGACTTCTTCCGGGAACGGTGGTCCTGTTCGGCGGGGAGCCGGGTGTGGGCAAGTCCACGCTTCTTCTGCAGCTCGCCTCCCGGCTTGCGAGCCAGAACGGGAAGGTGCTGTACGTTTCTGGCGAAGAAGCCGTGTCCCAGGTCAAGCTGCGGGCGGACCGGCTGGGGGTTTCCGAAGCCTCCCTCTACCTTCAGTCCGAGCAGGAGCTCCTGGCGATCGTGCGGGCGGTGGAGGCGGTCGAGCCGGCCGTGCTGGTCGTGGACTCTCTGCAGACGGTGCTCGCCCGCCCCGACGGGGGGGAGATCGGGAGCCTCGTCCAGGTACGGGAAGCCGCGGCTCACCTCGCGCGCCTGGCGAAGGGGCTGGGGATGGTCACGTTCCTCGTGTCTCACATCACGAAGGGCGGGGAGTTCGCGGGCCCGAAGACCGTGGAGCATCTCGTGGACGCTGCGGTGCAGCTCGAGGGGGTGAAGGAGGGAGACCTTCGCCTCCTGCGTTGCCTGAAGAACCGGTTCGGATCCACGGCTGAGGTCGCGGTGCTCCAGATGGGTCCAGCCGGACTCACGGAGGTGGCGAATCCTTCGATGTTTTTCGTGTCCCAAGACCGGGCGCCCAAGCCGGGGGCAGCGATCGTCCCTGTGCTTGAGGGGTCGCGGACACTTCTCGTTGAAATCCAGGCCCTCGTTGCTCCGGGTGGGGGGTACGGCCCGCCTCAGCGACGAGCCGCCGGACTTGACCTAAACAGAACATCTGTTCTCCTTGCGGTCATCGAGAAGCACCTCGGCGTGCACGTGCGGGCGATGGATGTGTACCTTGCCGTGGCGGGAGGGCTCGACGTGCGGGAGCCGGCGGCGGACCTTGGGGTGTGTGCGGCGATCCTGGGGAGCGTGCGCAACCGGGCCATCCCCGCCGACACGGTTGTGCTGGGAGAGGTCGGCTTGTCCGGGGAGATCCGTCCCGTGCGCAGAGGACCGGAGCGGCTCGGCGAGGTGGCGAAGCTCGGATTCAGCCGGGCAATCGTGCCCAAGGGACCTCTCCCCAAGCGTCTATCCTTGGACGTGGTCCAGGCCCCGACGCTTGCGGAGGCGATGGGGGCGCTCGACCTGACCTGACATGGGAGGAAGGAAGGATCCCCGGCTGGAGTTCCTCCGGCGCACCGCGCCGGGCACGCCCCTGCGGGAGGCGATCGACCGTGTGGTGCAGCTCGGAAGGGGTGGCCTGATTCTCGTTGCCGATCGGACGGTGGCGGGTCCTCTCGTTGCCGCCGGGTTCGATCTCGATGCGTCGTTCACCCCCCAGGCGATCGTAGAGCTGTCGAAGATGGATCGGGCCGTGGTCGTGGACGAGGACCTCAAGACAATCCTCTACGCCAACGCCCACCTGACCCCTGATCCCGCGATCCCGTCCCAGGAGACGGGCACCCGTCACCGGGTGGCGGAGCAGGTGGCGCGGCAGTTGGAGCGGCTGGTGGTCGCCGTGTCCGAGGATGTTCACCGGGTGACTCTCTTCCATGGCGCGTGGCGGCACGAGATCCAGGACATCCAGACCCTCCTTGCCCGTGTATCCCAGGGGCTGCAGATCCTCGACCGGTACCGGCGAGAGTTGCGGGAGCTTCTCACCGAGCTCGCCCAGCTCGAGTTTGAGCGTCGGGTGTTTCCGTCCCACGTTGCCGCCGTTCTCCAGCGCGCCCTGTACATGATGGAGTTGGAGTGGGATGTGAGCAGAACCCTCGTTGAGCTCGGGGTGCACCGAGAGCTTCCAGAACGGCACCTCACCGCCCTCATTCGGGGTGTTCGCGAAGAGATGGAGCTGCTCGTGCGAGACTTCAAGGACGGCCCGCGATCGGCTGAGGAGATCGTAGATGAGCTCCTCACTCTGTCTCCCGAGGACGTGCTGAGGCCGGACGCGGTCCTCCGCCCGTTGGGGATCACCCCCGACCAGGACGTCGAGGATCCGATCCCATCGCGGGGGTATCGGTTGTTGTCCAAAGTCCCGCGTCTCCCGATCTCCGTGATCGAGCGGTTGATCGAGGAAATCGGGACTGTGGACAAGGTGTACCGCGCCTCGCGGCGGCAGCTCGATCGGGTGAAGGGGATCGCCGAGGCCCGCGCCCGGGCGATCGAGTTCGGCCTGGGCCGGTTCAAGAACGGGTATACGGCGACGATGGACGGGTTCTAGCACTTCGGTGATCGGTTGGATGGTCGATGGTTTGTGGCTGTGGGAGAGAGGAGGGGACGAGGATGGAGGAGATGGAGCGGATCGAGCGGGCGGCGAAGGCGCTGGCCAGACTGGGGAAGCCCGAGGCGGCGGTCGTCCTCGGGTCGGGGCTGTCTGGGGTGTTCCCTTTGGAGCAGGAGCGGGCGCTGCCGTTTGGGGAGATCCCCGGGTTTCCAGCCCCGTCTGTGGCGGGCCATGCCGGTGAGGTTGCGGTGGGAGTGGTCTCCGGCCGGACGGTCCTCGTCCAGCGAGGTCGGGTCCATCATTACGAAGGCCATCCTCTAGCCGACGTCGTCCTCCCCGTGCGTGCGTACGCTCGGTTGGGCGTGAAGGTCCTCGTTCTCACTAACGCCTCGGGAGGGATCGCCTACGGCTTGGAGGCAGGGGACCTCGTGCTCCTCTCCGACCACATCAACCTCCTCGGAGACAACCCGTTGCGCGGGCCCAACCTCGATGCCCTCGGCCCGCGGTTTCCCGACATGACGGAGGCCTACGATCCTGCGCTACGGAAGATCACGCGGGATGTAGCGTGGGACCTCGGGATTCGGCTCAAGGAGGGGGTGTACCTGGCGACCCTCGGGCCGTCGTACGAGACCCCGGGCGAGATTCGGGCGTTTCGGGCGTTGGGGGCGGACCTCGTAGGGATGTCTACCGTGCCCGAGGCGATCGTCGCCCGCCACGCTGGTATGAAGATCCTTGGGATCTCTTGCGTCACCAACCTCGCCGCGGGGGTGTCCCCCCAGCCCCTGTCCCACGACGAGGTCATCGAGACCTCCCGCCGCCGGGCCGCCGACCTCGGGCGCCTCCTTACGGCCCTCGTCCCACGTCTGTAGGCTGCGTCGTTTGTGGCTTGGGGTCAAGGCCTTTCGGCCACGGGCTCTCCTCTGCGATGGGTGCCGCACGTGCGACCGCAGGACGGGGATGTGTGTGTCGTGGAAGTCGACCGAGACAAGACAGGTGTGCGCGATGACTCTGGTCTTCTCCACATAAGTTGCCTTTACATTATGAAGTGGTGTATTCTAGGGGTTACTAACTTACTACATGGCGACCGCCCGGTTCCGGCTAGGCGGAAGGAGGTGGAAGCGGGGTTCAAACGTTGTTTCTTTCACCGAAGTCCGTCACGAGGAGGTCACGATGAAAAGAGCGATGTTCGTTCTGATGCTGTTGATGATCGGTGTAGCGCTGCTGAGTTGGGCACAGAACTGGACCTTCACCATCCTCCATACGAACGACACTCATTCCCAGCTCGAGAACATGGCCCGTCAGGCTACGCTGATCGAAGAAATCCGCCTCCAGGTTCCAGAGACCCTTCTTCTCCACGCAGGGGACGCCATGCTTGGTACGTTGTACTACACGGTGCACAAGGGGGCCGCGGAGGCCTGGGTCCTCGAGAGGATGGGGTTCACGGCGATGACGGTCGGAAACCACGAGTTCAACGAGGGGTCGTCGGGTCTCGCCCTGCTGGCGGACACCGTAAGCTTTCCCCTTCTCTGCGCCAACTTCGACTTCTCTGAAGAACCAGTGCTGCTTGGGAAGATCCTCCCATATGTCGTTGTGGAGACCCGTGGCGGGAAGGTGGGGATTCTCGGGTTAACCACGGAGAGTACCTCGTGGAGTTCGAATCCCGGACCGAACGTCCAGATCAACGACGCGTTTGCTGTGGCGCGGCAAGCTGTGGTGGAGCTGACTGCGCTTGGGGTGAACGCGATCATCGCCCTCACCCATCTCGGTTGGGAGAAGGATCTCGAGTTGGCCCAGTCGGTGACGGGCATTGATATCGTGGTCGGTGGGCATTCCCACACCCTGCCTCAGGAGTACCCGGTTGTGGTGGAGCGAAAACTGGTCAACATTAACACCGCGACGTCCGAGGAGCTACAGACCCTTCGGGGGATCGGTCCGGCGCTTGCGCAACGGATCATCGATTACCGAGGAGCACACGGCTCCTTCACGGCGATCGAGGAGATCACCCAGGTGAGCGGGATTGGCCCGGCCACGCTCGCGAATATCCGGGACCGGATTTCTGTCGTCGATGCCTCGGTGCCGGCGTTGGTGGTTCAAGCAGGAGAGAAGGCGCTCCACCTCGGCCGGCTGGAGGTCACGTTCAACGAGCATGGCGTGCTCCAGGCGTGGGGTGGGGAACTCGTTCCGGTGGACAAGTTGACGATGAACAAGGAGATCGAGACCCAACTCGCGGTATATCGGGATCCGATCGACGCGCTGAAGGCCGACGTGATCGGAGCGACGAAGACCGACCTCGATGGAGACCGAGGTCGTGTGCGGACCCGGGAGACGAACCTCGGGAACCTCATCGCTGACGCGATGCTGTGGAAGGCCGCACCCGCGGGGGCCCAGATCGCCCTTCACAATGGCGGTGGCATCCGAGCGTCCATCCCTGCGGGAGAGGTCACCCTCGGCCAGGCGTTGGAGGTCCTTCCGTTCGGCAACTACCTCGTGGTTCTCACCCTCACGGGAGAACAGATCCTGAACGCGCTCGAGAACGGGGGGTCTCAGGTGGAGAACGTGGTGGGACGCTTCCCCCACGTGGCCGGGATCCGGTTCACCTGGGATCCGGCCCAGCCTGTTGGGCAGAGGGTCGTGTCCGCCGAAGTCCTCGCTGCCGATGGGTTCAGGGCGATCCGCAAGACGTCCACCTACAAGGTCGTCACGAACAACTTCCTCGCCGGCGGTGGGGACGGCTACGAGGTGTTCCAGCAGGCGAAGGAGAGCGTGGTCCTTGCGTTCGTAGACGCCGATGTGCTGGTGGACTACCTGCGCCACCATTCCCCGGTCCACCCGGAGGTCGAGGGGCGGATCATCGAGAAGAACTAAGGCCGGGGCGACACGGTTCGGGTCGGAGGGCAGAGCGGTGCGCTCTGCTCTCTACTCGGACCGTTCGATCTTGTCCTTGGGCGCACCACAATGCGGGCACACCTTGGGACGAGAACCGCCTCGGATCTCCTCTCCGCACCCTGTACAGAGCCACGTTGGCATTCCACCCACGCTCCCGAGGGCGCATTATACCGGCCAGGGAAACGGTAGAATCCCTGCTACGTAAGGGGGGGGTGCGATGACCACAGAAGACATCCTGAAGCTCTCGCTCGACATGGCGGACCTGAAGGAAGTTCCGGCGGACACGGCGGTCTACTGCCCAGGGCGTGGGATCCGACGGGTGTTGGCAGGGATCGATATTGAGGGAGCAGAGCTTCTCCTGGCCAGGGAGCAGGGATTCGACCTCGCTTTGGCCCATCACCCCGGGGGGGGGACGGCGGTCCTACGGTGGGACGAGGTATTCGTGCGTCACGTTGAGCTGATGGTGCGAGCGGGGGTTCCGGAGGAAGTGGCCCAGGCCGCTGTGGAGGAGAAGCTTTTTGAGGATCGGATCGTGGGCCAAACCCGCAACTACGACCGAGTGCCCGCCCTCGCGCGGCTGCTCGGGATCGCATACATGAACATCCACACCCCGCTCGACGAGATTGGCCGGAGACGGATGGCTGCGGCGGCGGGGGAGCTGCCATCACGTGCCACCGTGGAAGATCTCATCGCTCATTTCCGCGCCCGGTTCGGCGAATTCCACCATGCCCTCACCGAGATCCAGTGTCCCGTTGGGGGCACAGACAACCGACTGGGACGGGTTGCCGTGGCCCACGGGGCAGGGACGAACGGGGGGTACCCCGTGGCGAAGGCGTACTTCGACCACGGGGTGGATACGCTGATCTACATCCACTGCCAGCCATCGGTGGTGCGGCAACTCGCCCGGGAGTACGGGGCCCTGGGCAAGAACCTCATCGTCACCGGGCACATCGCGAGCGACTCCGTGGGGATCAACCCGTTTCTCGATCGTCTGCGGGAGCTGGGTCTGGAGGTCATCGCCCTGGGTCTGGTGGGACCTTGAGGGCTCAGCGGTGGGTGGGTTGACATCGCGGCCTCGGTGAAAGCTCATGGGCCACGGGGTTCGCGGCCCGGATGGCCTCTTTCGCCGATCCGCCGACGGGTATCTTCGGGTTCACGTTCGGCGACCTGTGATCCCGAGGAAGAGAAGGGGCCGCCAACGGCGGCCCCTTCTTGAGATCGATCCAGGTCGCGTCTCTATAAGCCGAGAGCTTGAAGGATGAGCGACCAGTCCAGCGCGTCCATGAACTTCTCCACCGTGTCCAGGCCGAATGAGCTGACAAGCGTGATCAGGAGGTTCTCAACACCCTCCGCGGGCGCGACCATGAGCATGCCGCTGAGGATCTCCGGGCTCAGTCCGAGCTGGCCCAATGAGACGGCGAGGGTTGTGTTGACGGTGAAGAACTCAGTGAGGAGCGTGGCGAACGCCTGCGAGTCAGCGTCGCGGAGCGAGACCAGCCCGCCCGCAATCACCTTGACCAGCGCCGGGACCGTGGCGAAATAGGGCATACCCACCGGCTTCTCGTCGATGAGCCACATCACCAGCACAGGCTGGGTCTCCATGGGCTCCCAGCGCAACTCGACGAACCCGCCTGGGGCGAGCTTGCCCTGAAACAGGAACTCCTCGCCCGTATCCGTTCCCGTGATGTTCTGCAGTCCGCCGAACACCTCGACCTTACCGACGATCGCTACTGGTCCGGCGAACGCGATGTGGAGCCCGGTCACCGTTTGGCCCGACGTGTTTCCGAACCAGTGAATGGTCCGCGTACCCACGGTGAACACCCGCATTTCCACTCCCTGGGCCATGGCCAGACCTGCCAACGCCAGCAACAAACCGAGGAAGAGCGCACACTTTCTGGTGAACATACGGATCACCTCCCCTGAAGATGAGAAAGCATTCTAGGGCGTTGGCGGTAGGATGGCAAGCAGTCTCGGGGCGATGTCGCCTCGGGGCATCGGCCGGAGCACCGACCCGCGATCGTACGCGGTATCATGTCGTGTGGGAAGGCTGAACATGGGCACGAAAGGGCATCGTCTGCGGGCGTGTGGGGCCGGGATTGCACTCGCTGTAGCGGGGTTCAGCCTCACGGCGTGCGACGAGTGGACATTCGGTCCCTTCCGCATCGAGGCGAGCGAGGTCGAGCACCGCGCGCTGCCCGCGGAGGGATCGGTACGCCTGGTGGTCGAGTCATCGAACGGCCGGGTCGCCGTCCGTGGCGAGAGCGGCCTGCAGGCTACTTCCGTCACGGCGACGAAGCGCAGCCGGGGACAAACCCTTGCCGACGCGGAGCGGAGGCTTGACCAACTCGAGTACACGGTGACGACGGATGGGGTGTCCATCCTGCTTCGATACCGACAGGCGGATCAACCAGGGGACGTCGGACGATACAGCGGCGTGGACTTCGAGGTGGTCGTCCCCCAGCAGGCGGAGGTCGAGGTGCGCACCTCGAACGGTTCCATCGAGGTGAACTCGATCATGGGGCCGGTGCATCTCGTCACCTCGAACGGGGCGATCCACCTCCAGGAGAGCGTGGGAACCGCGTACCTCGCGACAAGCAACGGCCGGGTGTCGGTGGCGGACGGCGTGGGGGACTTGACGATTCACACATCGAACGGTGAGATCCGCCTGGAGCGGGTTCGGGGTCGGGTGGATGGGGAGACGAGCAACGGTTGGATTCACTACGCCGGACAACCGGAGGGAAGCGCGCTCAACCGTCTGCGAACGAGTAACGGCGGTGTGGTTGTACGCGTGCCGAGGGCGGCGGCGATCGCGTTCCGAGCGAGTGTGAGCAACGGGAGTATCTCCACGGACCTCTTCTTTGCTGGCGACACAGAAGGGAGGGAATGGAACGCCGTTCTGAACCCTCCCGCTGCGACCGAGATGGACCTGCAGACGAGCAACGGCACGATCCGCATCGAGGCCGCTGACTGACGCGGTGGGTCAGGACGTGTTCCAGAACCGAAAGCTGAGCCTGCACGAGATCGAGAGCTATCGGAAGCGCCATCCCTACGATCATGCGATCGAGGTGGAGGAGGGGAAGATCCGGCGCGAGAAAGCGGCTTCCGCCAACCTGCGGCGGAAGGGGACGAGGCGGATCCGCCGCTGTCTGAACGGGCTTGGCGATCCGGGCGAGGATCTTGTGGTTGAGCAGTACGAAGCATCAGCGATCCGCGAGCTGAGGAACGCGCTCGCGCACAAGCGGAGGTTGGCTGGGCTCGCGGACGCGGAGCTAGGACGGGACGGTTCTCCGCGGGGCGAGATCCTCAGAGCGTGAACCTTCCATCGTTCGCGGGGAAGCCGGTTAGCTAAGCTGATCCCACCCCAGCTGGGATGGGTTGCAAATCTTCTCCTATACAGGGTAAACGAATCACATATCTTTGATCTCCGTAACTCCTTCACAGACGCTCGACAACCTCTCCACCGCGGAGGATCACAGTGCCGATGAACGGACGGGAAGGAGGTTCGATGCCGGAAAGTGAGATCCGCGTGAGGACAAGAGTTCTGCGCAAGGGGATCATCCTCGTGGTGGTCGGAGCGGCGTTGGTGGGAGGGATGGCAGCGTTGGCCTCGTCGCAAGGCAGGCCGTCGCTCGTTGCGTCCGACGTGGAGAACGTGCCTGTGGAAGGGACGGAGACGATCTATGGGTTGCCGCTGGCGTGGGAGAACGCCCAGATGTTCGCTACGTGGTACGACGTGGTCCGGTTGACCGGGCAGGAGGCGAAGGTCCTCGAAGCGGCCCTTGCTCCGCTGCGTGCCCCGTGTTGCGACGACAACCCCCTCGCCAAGTGCTGCTGCGAGCGCGGAGGGCTCATCTGTAATGTGGTACGCAGCGCGCGCGGCCTGGGCGCCTACCTCGTTCACGAGGGGTACACGGCAGCCGAAGTTACGGCGGCGATGGAGCAGTGGTTGCGGTTCATCCACGGCGATTACTATGTGGCCAAAGCCCTCGCTGAGTTGGGAGAGGATCCGCTCGAGTACGCTCTCTTCAAGCCCGAGAATGGGGCCTGCTACCGCAATCTGTGCACCTCCCCGCTTCGGGAAGGTGGCTGCGGGGGAATGGGTCCGCAGGTGATTGTGGAACGCCCTACGAGCTGAGCGTCTCTTCTTGTGGGTTCATACCTGACCGCCCCTGCGGGGGCGGTCCTGTTGTGGGTGGGGGTGGGGACCTTAGAATGGGGCACGAAAGGAGGTCATGATGGACATCGTCGT
This sequence comes from Thermotoga sp., assembly GCA_020724765.1. Taxonomy (GTDB): domain Bacteria; phylum Bipolaricaulota; class Bipolaricaulia; order Bipolaricaulales; family Bipolaricaulaceae; genus Bipolaricaulis. The sequence goes on from DYGJ01000017.1 coordinate 16,467, forward strand.
GCCCGACCTCGGAGAGGTAGGCGAGGTCAAGCTCGTGCGCTGGTTGGTGGTCTTGGGAGAGAAACTCGAGGTAGGGGAAGCGGTGGCCGAGGTCGAGGCGGACAAGGCGGTGTTCGTCGTCGAGGCGCCGGTCGCCGGGGTTCTGGAACGGATCCTCGTTCCCCAAGGGCAGCCTACCCGTCCCGGAGAAGCGATTGCCTGCTTGAGAAACGGTTGACTGTCCTCTATACCGATCTCGGGAGGGTCCGGTACGGGCCGGCTCTGGCGCTTCAGCATCGCCTTCACGCCCTGCGGCGGGCGGGAGGGGTAGGGGACGTCGTACTGCTCCTGGAGCACGAGCCGGTGATCACAATCGGACGGGGAGGTCACCGCGGCCACATCCTTGCCCCACGCGACGAACTCGCCCGGGCCGGGGTCGAGGTGTTCCCCGTGGAACGCGGTGGCGACGTGACGTACCACGGACCTGGCCAGCTTGTCCTGTACCCGATTCTCGATCTGCGGGCGCGGGGCAAGGACGTGCACCGCCACGTGGGGGATCTAGAGGAGATCATGATCCGGACCGCCCAGTCGTTTGGGGTCGCGGTCCGGCGCCGCGAAGGGTTCCCCGGAGCCTGGCACGATCAGGGGAAACTGGGGGCAGTGGGGATCCACGTGCGGAACTGGATCACGATGCACGGGCTCGCGTTCAACGTGAACCTCGACCCGGATGGGTTCCAGTGGATCATCCCGTGCGGGATAGCGGGGGCGAAGGCAGTGTCGCTGGCCGACCTCGCAGGGCACCCGGTCCCCATGGACGAGGTACGTGAGGCAATGCTCGCCGCAGTGCGGGACGTGTTGGGGGTCGACCTCGTCCCAGTACGAGGAGAGGTGATCTCGGAATGGCGGACGACAAGCCCGAGTGGCTGAAGATTATGGTCTCGGCGGACGCTGCGGCCGTAGCGCGCCGGGTAGACGCCGCCCTGACCAGGCATCAGGTTCACACCGTGTGCCGATCTGCTCGGTGCCCGAACCTGCCTACGTGCTGGGGGCACGGGACGGCAACGTTCATGATCCTCGGCGACGTGTGCACGCGGTCGTGCCGATTCTGCGCCGTGAGCCATGGGTGCCCTTTGCCTCCCGACCCCGGCGAGTCGGAGCGTCTGACCGACCTCGTGGTCGAGCTCGGGCTGCGGTACACGGTGTTGACCTCGGTGGATCGGGACGACCTCCCCGATGGAGGGGCGACCCACTACGCGCAGGCTATCGGGAACGTTCGGTGCCGAGCGCCGCGGGCGATCGTGGAGGCGCTCATCCCCGACTTCGCCGGAGACCGAGACGCCTTGAAGACGGTCCTTGCGGTGAAGCCCCACGTGGTGGGGCACAACCTGGAGACGGTGCGACGGCTGACTCCGGACGTGCGTGACCGTCGCGCGGGGTACGACCTTTCGCTGTCTGTTCTGGGCGCCCTCAAGGAGATGTCCCCCGATCTCGTCACGAAGTCGTCCCTTCTCCTCGGGCTCGGCGAGACAGACGACGAGGTGGGCGAAGCCCTGGGCGACCTGCGAGAGGTGGGGACAGACGTGGTGGTCCTGGGTCAGTACCTACGTCCCACACCGCGTCAGCTCCCGGTGAAGAGGTACGTGCCTCCAGATGAGTTTCGCCTCTGGGAAGAGAGAGCGGGAAGGCTTGGGTTCAGGGCCGTGGTCTCCACGCCGCTTGCCCGGACCTCGTTTCGTGCTGCTGACGCGTACGCCTTGCTGCGATGAGGATTCTCCTCGACCTCGCGTACCGCGACCCGCGTCTCAACCTCGCCCTCGACGAGGCGATCCTCCGTGAAGTCGCTCAGAACGTGATCGAACCGACCCTGCGCGTTTGGCGGAACGGGAGGTGCGTGGTGGTGGGTCGGGGGCAGAGGGTCGAGGACGAGGCCGACCTCGAGGCGTGCCACAGGCTGGGGATCCCCGTGGTTGGGCGGGTTTCGGGCGGAGGCACGGTGTACCATCACCCGGGGAACCTCAACTTCTCCCTGTTCCTTCAGCTGGTTCCTCCGTGGACATCGGTGCGGGAATCCCAGAACACGATTTCCAGGCTTCTCGCCCAGGCGATCCAAGAGATACTGGGAGCGAAGACGGACGAGAGGGACGGGGCGGTGTTCGTCTGCGGGTCGAAGGTCTCCGGCTCGGCCCAGTTGCGGCGGCGAGCACTCCTCCACCACGGTACGCTCCTCTTCTCTCCGGACATGGTCGAGATGGAGGACGTTCTCCTCGCCCATCGGGCTGGGTACTGCCCCCAGGGGGTTCCCTCCCGTCCGTCCGCGGTCGGCGATCTGTCGTCATTGCTGGGACGGGAGGTGACGATCGAGGATGCGATCCGCACTGTCCTCGACGCGTTCCGACCTCTGGGCTCCGCGGGACGGGACACGATCTCCCTCCGGGAGTGGGCGCTCGCCGATGCCCTGTCCCGTGCGGCCTGAGAGAGCTGAGATGCTGGATTCCCACGACCGTGTGACGGTGGAGTGGCAGCTCGGCCGTCCGCCGACGGGGGCCCTCGCGGTGGCCCACCGCTGCCCGTACGGGTACCCGCAGGTGATCCTCACCCATCCGTTGCATCGGACGGGAAGCGAGTTTGTCGTCTTCCCAACCTTATTCTGGCTCTCGTGTCCGTTCCTCGCTGCCGAGGTGTCGCGCCTTGAATCCGCGGGCGCGGTGCGGAGGTTCGAGGCCCGACTTGCTGCTGAGCCCGATCTGTCTTCCCAGTACGCCGCTGCCCATGACGCTTATCGCAAGGAGCGGCTCACTCTTCTCTCCTCCGAAGATCGGGAGTTCCTCCGTCGGGTGAACGCCCTCGACCGGATGGAAACGGGGATTGCCGGGCTGAGCAACCCCAGGCGCGTGAAGTGCCTCCATTCTCATCTTGCCCACTTCCTCGCCCGCAGGGGGAACCCGATCGGCGAGGCTGTGGCGGCAGGTCTACCGCGGCTCTTCTGCCTTCCCGAGCGGGTGGGCTGCGCGGAGGCGGTGCGGGAGGAGGCATCGCAGGGTTGTCAACCCTGAACCCCGTTCCCTATACTGCCCCTCCAAAGGAGGCAACCATGCAGGAGTACCTCACGTTCCGGAAGATGTTCACGCCGGTGGCGATCCAGGTCATCTTCTGGATTGGCGTTCTGGCGTGTGTGGTGTTCGGATTGGTGTCCATTGTGAATGGCGCCTCGGCCCGTTACGGAGGGGGATCTCAGGTGCTGAGCGGCATCGTGACCCTCATCCTCGGGCCGATCGCCGTACGGATCTGGTGCGAGCTGCTGATCGTGGTGTTCCGGATACTGGATACCCTGGGCGAGATCAAGAATAAGCTGGGGAAGAGCTGATCCTCGGAGAATCGAAGATGAAAAGGGGCCGCCCACGGGCGGCCCCTTTTCTTGGGTCTAGAAGCAAGGGGTCTTTACGGATCCGCCTTCACCTGTGGCGGCCGGTTCACGTTGAGAACCTTGATCACCATCGTGTCCTGAGCAACCGCCCCGCACGGATCCATCACGCACAGGGTTACCGTGACATTGATTGCATCGCAACCTTCGACCTCGGGGGCAATGAAGATCGGGCACAAGGTATCGGCGTTGATGAGCGTGCCCGCGCTCGCCCACCACGACACGGCGAGCTTCTCCCCATCTGGGTCCCCCGCTTTGCCGAGGATCATGATCTGGGCCTTCTCCGGCACCTGGAGGTCCGGGCCGGCATCGGCCCACGGGGGCTTGTTCAGGTTCCGTATGTGGACGCGCATCGTGTCCCTCGCCACTGCGCCACAGGCATCGGTGACGGTGAGGGTGAGCTCGACCGTTTCCCCTTCGCAGCGACTGGTGAGGGGTGCGGTGTAGACGGGCTGAAGCGCCCGTGGGTTGTCGAGCGTTCCACGGCCGCAGCTGATGGTCCACAGGAAGCTCAACGCATCGTCGTCTGGATCGCACGCCGAGGCGAGGAGCTTCACCTTTCCGCCTTCGTCCACCGCGAGGTCAGGCCCTGCGTCCACAGCTGGCGGGTGGTTCAGGTTGAGCACGTGGAGAATGAGCTTGTCTACCGCTTGCGCGCCGCAGGCGTCGACTGCGGTAAGGGTGATCTCCACCAGTTCGCCGTCGCAGGCTTTGACCCATGGCGCGTAGTACGTCGGCTCGAACGCATGAGGATCGGAGAACTGCCCCTTGGGCGCAGACCAGGTTACCCGAACGGGATCACCATCGGGATCGTGTACGATTGCCCGGAGAACGATGCTGCCGCCCTCAACGACCGTCTTGATCTCGGGTGCGACTTGGCACACGGGTGAGATGGAAGGCTTGGGGGTCGGTGGGGCAGGGGGTGTACAGACCGGCGTGCACACGGGGGTCACCGGTCGAGGGGCGCAGGTTCCTTCGTCGTAGACGAAGTTCTTCCCTGGCCCACCATCGATCACGTTGCACCCAGACCCGCCGAGGATGATGTCGTTGCCCGGACCGCCGAACAGCTTGTCGTTTCCAGCCTCGCCTTCGATCCGGTCGTCGCCGTCTTCGCCGTAGACGATGTCATCGCCGGCGCCGCCGAACAGGAGATCGTTCCCCGGGCCACCGAGGATGAGGTCGTCCCCGTCGCCGCCCTGGATGAGGTCGTTGCCCGGTCCGCCAATGAGGAGGTCGTTCCCGGCGAAGCCGAACAGCTGATCATCGCCGCCAAGGCCGAGGATGAGGTCGTTACCGGGTGTGCCGAACAGGACATCGTCGCCCTCGGTTCCCACGATCACGTTGTCCGGAGGGTTCATCTCCAGGAAGCACAGGATGACGTTCCACATCGGATCGGTGCACGGATCGTAGGGGAGGTGCTTCACGAGCAGAGCCACGATCTCCGAATCCACCTTGTACTTGGCAAGGCAATCCGGGATTGCAGGAGGAGGCGGAGGAGGCGGGACCGGCGCCACCAACTCGCAGAACAGCGCAGGAAGGTCGGCGGGGTCGTGGGCGATCACGAATTTGCCGCCCCCGATCTCTGCCAAGGCCTTGAGACGAAGCTCAAGGTCGGGGGTAAGGCCAACGGCGATGACATCGATCGTGTACCCGGAAGCTACTAGACGCCGGGCCTCGGCAAGCTTATCCCCGCCGCACGTCTCTCCGCCATCTGTGAGCAGCACGATGCGGGCTGGCGGGGGAACTCGGGCGGCCGCGAACTTGAGCGACTCGGCGAGAGGGGTCTTCCCCATCGCCTCCAACCCCGCGATCCTGGCCGCAACTGTCACCCGTTCGGCCGCCCCGTACGCCTGGAATGGGACGATCATCTCGATATCCCGGCACGTCGCAGGCTCTTGCGTTTTCGGGATCCGGTGGCCGAACACCGTGATCGCGAATACCGTGTCCAGGGCAAGGCAGTCCACGGCACGTGTCAGGGCCTCCTTCGCCCACACGAACCTCGTGGGGCCCCCGTCAAGGGCGATGTTCATCGAATCCGACGCGTCCAAGATGAACGCCAGCCTCTGCGGGGTCGCCCACGCGGTCAGAGCGAGCGCACAGAACAACACGAACAACAAAGTCTTCCTCATCGTCGCCTCCCTTGCTTCATCTCAGCAATTCCTGTTCGTCCATCATGGACGGCCCACGGGGGCGTCGTCCGTGGGACAACCGGGAGGAGTATAACGGGGAATCCGTTTCTGATCTGTAATGGACGCTACATTTCACGCCCGGACGTACTTCCGGCCCGGGAGTTCGTGCACATGGCCTGATAGCATGAGGTCGAGGAGGATCTGGGATACCCGTGCGTGGGGAAAACCTGTTTGACCAACGATCTCCGAAGGGTCGAGCGGCTCCTGGGAGAGGAGGTCGTACACCTGTTGGACATCGGGGGCGAGGTTCGGCGGGGGAGGGAGAGCGAGCGACGGCATCCCGAGCTCGGACAGGATGTCTGTGGCGGAGAGAACGAGCTTTGCCCCGTCCTGGATGAGTCGGTTCGATCCCCGGGACGCCTCCGACGTGATCGGTCCGGGAACGGCGAGGACGTCCTTTCCTTGGGCCAGAGCGTAGTCAGCGGTGATGAGCGCTCCCGACCGCTCTGGCGCTTCGATCACGACCACGGCTTGGGCGAGGCCGGCGATGATCCGGTTTCGACGGGGAAACGTCCACTGGGATCCGCGCGTCATCCAGGGAAACTCGGACAAGACGGCGCCGCGCTGGGCGATCTCCTCGATCCGGCGCTCGCTGCCTGCTGGGTATGGGTTCCCGAGCCCGGTACCGAGGACGGCGACCGTGCGCCCAGAGGTCAGGGCTCCTTCATGCGCCGCGGCGTCGATCCCCGGGGCGAGCCCGGACACCACGGTCACTCCCCGGCCTGCGAGTTCAGAAGCGAGTCTCTTCGCCACGAACCGTCCGTAGCTCGTGCACCTACGGGTGCCGACGATCGCCACCGCGCGCGTGTCCTCAGGTTCGAGACCCCCGAGCACGTACACCACGGGTGGCGCGGCTGCGATATCCCGGAGTACGGCCGGGTAGTCAGGGTCGTCCAGGGTAAGAACCCGTGCCCCTGCTTGTTCGGCCAGAAGGAGTTCCCGTTCCGGATCGGCCTGGTGGACTTCGGACCGAGCCGTGTCCCCGATCTCCGAGCGGAGATCGTCGGGCAGTCCAGCCGCGAGCGCCTCCCACGCCTGGACCGGCCCGCCGTAGCGTCGGAGGAGAAGATCCCGTCGCCGCGGGGTTAAGGATGGAAGCAGGTTCATTCCCACCCAAGCCAGCTTGCGGTTCATCCCCACGATGGTAGCAGGATAAGGTCTGGGTGGGGTAGGATGTACATCAAGGAGGCCAGCGATGGTACGCTACGCAGGGATCATCTTCCTGATCCTGATCGTGTTGGGAAGCGTCGAGCTGACAGGAGCAGCGCAAGGGGTGATCGAGGGGACGTTCGACGAGCATGCCTTGGCGAGGATCGGGCACGAGACGTTCGCCGTGGCCCAGAACCGGATGGTGGAGCTCCGGTCGTGGGCAAACCCTGATCGAGCAGACCGAACCCTGCGGGGTGCGGAGGCGTTTGTGGTCGCCCTCGCCGTCTCCCCCGACGGTCGGCTCCTCGCCGCCGGGGACAAGGACGGCCATGTCATGGTATGGGAGATCTCCTCGGGCAGTCTCCTGTTCAAGAAGTACGCCCACCGGTTCTCGGTGTGGACGGTGGCCTTCTCTCCAGATGGAACGCTTCTCGCGTCCGGAGCGTTCGACGGCACGGTGCGGCTGTGGGACACGGGGTCGTGGATTGAGGTCGGGCTGCTCATCGAGCCCCGGCTCGTGGACGCCGAGACCAAGGATCGGGCGCACATGGGGTGGGTGCGGTGCGTGACGTTCTCGCCGGATAGCCGGACGATCGCCACGAGCGGCTGCGATGGCTACGTGCGCGTGTGGGACGTGGACACCCTTCGCTTGCGCCAGGACGCGATCCAGGCTGGGATCAACGTCTACTTCGTCGCCTTCTCCCCGGATGGCCGGTACCTCGGGTGCGTGACCAACCCCGGCGAGATTCGCCTCTATCGCACGGATACGTGGGAGGAGGCGATGCGCCTCCGCGCTGGGCGGATCAGTTCCGTGTACGCGATGGCCTTCTCCCCCGATGGGGCAACGGTCTTCGTTGGCGGGTTCTCGAACAAGGTCGAGGTGTGGGACCTGGGGGCGCGGGCCATGCTGACCGAGCACGTGGGTCATACCGACAGCATTTGGGGCCTTGTTGTTTTCCCCGACGGGGAAAGGGTCGTGACCACATCCCGCGATGGGACGGTGCGGCTGTGGAGGATCCCCAAGTAGCGCTGGAACGCCTCTCCCGGCGGGTGGTAGCTTGCCGGCGCTGCCCGCGGCTTGCACTTCATCGCGAGCGCGTGGCCCAGGACCGGCGCCCCGCGTACCGCGATGAGTCCTACTGGGGCCGTCCTGTTCCCGGGTTCGGGGATTCGCGGGCACGTGTCCTCATTGTCGGGTTGGCTCCCGCTGCGCACGGAGCGAATCGGACTGGACGGATGTTCACCGGCGACGGCCCGCGGGGTGCGGGGGACTTCTTGATGGCCGCCCTTCACCGGGCGGGGCTCACCAACGCGCCGACCTCCCAGCACCGAGGCGACGGATTGGTGCTCCACGGTGCTTACCTCACCGCGGTCGTCCGTTGCGCGCCGCCGGAGAATCGCCCCACGGCCAAGGAGATTGGGA
>DYGJ01000018.1:0-10525 GCA_020724765.1 Thermotoga sp.
TTCCATCATCCGCTGGAAGAAACGGTCTATCGAGGTGTAGAACTCGGCTTCGGTTACGTTCGCCACGTCTCTCTCCTTCTGCCCCACCATCGCCGGAAGACAGAAGAGACCCGTGACGTGTCCCACGTCACGGGTGTAGTCCCCAGAAACCCCGTGTCCCGGCGCTCGGATTGGGCCACGCCCAACTGTACCCGCTCCGGATCAGGAGTGCTTCTCCCAGCGCACGCGCGTGCGGGAGGGGGTGACGATCCGGTACACGAGCCACGCTGCGCCGGCGATGAGGATCACCGGAAGCAGCACCGGGAGGAGAACCAGGCCCACGACGAGGAGGACGAGGATCACGATGAACGGAACGAAGAGCGCGCCCGCGAGGAGGGCGCCTCCCGTTCCGACGATGGCCCCGATCAGCCCTCCGATGAGACCGATCAGGCCGCCGATGAGCCGGAACAGACCGCCGAGGATCATCGCTTGATCCTCTCTCGCACCTCGGCCTCGGGGTGAACGTCGAGGGACTCCGCGTACTCGACGCGGCCGATCCGGCACCCCGGCCCGATGTGCACGATCTTTCCGCGCACGACGTCGGCGGTGGTCGCTTCGAGGTGCACGTTGTCGCCCTCGATTTCGCCGACGGTGAGGGTGCCGATCCCGACCCCGAGCCGGAAGCCTCGGGTGAGGCTGAACCCGAAACTGAACCCGGAACTGGCGCGGATGTCGATGTTCTCGCCACCGATCTCGCGCGCTCGGCTGTCGCCGACGAGTTTGATTTCGACCCGGTCGGCGCTGAGAAGGCCTCCGATGTCGAACTTGCCGGATGACGTGAACACGTCGGTCTCCATGTCTCGCGCCACGTGGAGCACGCCGCTGATGCGGACGTAGTGCCCGCGGAAGCTCCCCCCGATGCGTTGAGCGCCGGAGGAGCGAAGCTCCTTCGCTTCAGCATCGCCCTCGATGCCGCAGCTCCCCGAGGTGACGAGGACGTCAGCCTCTACGCGGTCCGTGAACTTCCCGGCCCCGGAGACGGAGATCTCCTTCGCCTTCACGGTGCCCTGGAACCGTGCAGCCCCGGAGACGCGGATCTCCTGGGCCACGACATCCCCTTCCACCCGTCCGGAACCCGAGATGCGGACTTGCGTGTACTCGCCGCCCGAAACCCGTCCCGATCCCGAGATGGAAATGCTTTGGCTTTCCATCTACGTCACCTCCCTCAGCGCCAACTTCACTTGCTCTGCGATCTTCTCCAGATCTACCCGGTGCTTGACCCGTGATTCGCGGTCGACCTTGAGCGGTTCGTGTCCGAGCACCCCGAGCGTGAGTCGCACCGAGAATCCTTCTTGCTCGAACGCCTTCTCCCCGAGCAGGGCCGTCATCCCCGTGGGTGTGCGCAGGACGGTCTCTTCCGCGCGCACGAGGTCCACGAGCAGCTTCGCTTCCGCCGGACGCGTGCCGGACCGCAGGGCGTGGGTCCCGCACGCCAGGGCCACCAGCTCGCCGAACGTGTACCCGCGTTCCTTCCACAGCAGCTTGCGGCCCTCGGTCCCGATCGGCGACAGGGCGGCGGGGTCGTCGTGCTTCACCGTCTCCGGCGCGGCCTCCGGCGCCAGGATCTGGACAAGTTCGTCCAGAGACTGCTCCTCCTTGAGCGACCGGATCTGCTCGATGCGCGGAAGGATCTTGTCTCGGGGGAAGAACGTCTCTTGGCCGGTCACCGTGGCCTTGCGGATGAACCACGCCTCGGGGATGAGGCCCTTCCGCTTCCAGCGGTACAGCTGGCCGTAGGAGATTCCCGCCTCCTCGAGCACGTCCTTTTTTGCGATCAGATCTTCATCCATCGCTCAACCTCCGTCCACGTGAAGTCGCGTGGCACGGAGACAGTGTAACAGAACACTGTTACAAGTCAAGAGCTACTGGGTGACCACGGACACTTTCCCCGTCAGGATGGGCGGAACGGAGAGGCTTCCGAACACCCACTCCGTCTGCCCGCCGATCGCTTGGATCCCATCCTTGAGGACCTCGTAGGCGTTGCCGGCGATCATCGTGTTCTTGACCCGGCCCACAACCTTTCCCGCCTTCACGACGAATCCCACCCCGACGTTATTGGAGAACGCGCCGGACTGGATGTTGCCCTGCCCGAGGCCGAGCACGCCGGCCACGACGAGGCCGTCCTTCATGTCGCGGATGATCTCGTCCACGGACCCCGCCTCGGGAGCAACGAGGATGTTGCGGGAGGCAGGTCCCGGAGGAACGCGGAACCCGCCGCCGCCCATCGGGCTTCCCTTGATCCCGTTCCCGGTGGAGTCGGCTTTGGCCAGCGCTGCCGCGCGCAGGTCGTAATAGAAGTTTCGGATCACGCCCGCGGTGACCAGCGGCAGGCTGTTGGTGGGAACGCCTTCGTCATCGAACGTCCGCGACCGCGGTCCGTAGGGGATCGCTCCGTCGTCGGTGATCGAGAGGCGGGAGTCGAACGCGGTCTCGCCGAGGCGGCCCTTGAGTGGGGACGTCCCCAGGAACACCGACATCCCGGAGAACCCAACCATCAACGGCAGCAGCAGCACCGGGAGCCCGGTGGGAAGGAACAGCACCGGCGGTGTGCCGGTGGGGGCGGAGACGATCTCCCTGCCCCAGCGCAGTTGGCGCAGGAGATCGTCGAGAAGGGCGTTTCGATCGAGGTCCGCTGCCTGGCGCACGGAGGACGAGGCGTACACGGACCAGATGTCGCCTTTCCTGATCTGCTCAGCGGAAACGTACATCGAGAGGTAGGATCGCTTCTCCTCGTGGGCGCCGCCGGTGGAGGTGCGCACGAGGACCGCAGCCGTGCCCCGGCCCAGCGAAGCGTTCACGATGAGCTCGGGGAACTCGTCGCGGATTCGACGAATCGCTTCTTCTCCCCAGCGGATGAGGGTGTCCACCCCGACCTGCGCGACCGTCGGGTCGAGTACAGGTACGGACTGTGCGGCGCCATTCCTTCCTGTGAATTGGAATGGAACGGGATCCCCGTGCGATGCGGCGACAAGCGCGGACTCCAACAGTGCTTCGTCGCTCCCGCCTGCCGTGGAGGCGAACCCGAGCTTGCCGCCTGCGATCACCCGCAGTGCCCGGCCGCGGACCGTCTCGGAGCTCGCGGTCTCGATCTCGCCGCCGTTGAAGCTGACCGCGATCCCCTCGCGCAGCTCTTCGTACAACTCCGCGCTTTCTGCCTTTCCCGTCGCTCGGCTGAGGATGTCCATCATCGGCCTCCTACGGTTACGTTCCGAACGCGCACGTGAGGCGCACCGGTTGTGGTGGGGAGCGGCCACTGGCCGCCCTTGCCGCACCCGCCTGCGCTCCCTTCGAGCTTGAAGTCCTTCCCGATCATCTCGATGTTCTGCAGGGTGTGGAACACGTTCCCGGTGAGAACGACGTCCCGCACCATCGGCCCGATCTTCCCGTTCACGATCTCGTGGCCGTAGGCGGCGGAGAACGTGAACTGCTCGAACATCGTCTGCCCGCCGAACGCTGCGCACGCGTACAACCCGCGCTCGATCCCCTGGAGCATCTCGTCCAGCGTTGCCGTTCCCGGTTCGATGAACGTGTTGCGCATGCGCACGATCGGGTCGTGCTCCCAGGACACGGCGCGGGCGTTGCCGGTGGGCGCGGCGTTCATCTTGTGCGCTGTGGCGCGGGAGTGCATGAGTCCGGTGAGGATCCCGTTCTTGATGAGGTACGCCTTCTGCCACGGAACGCCTTCGTCGTCGTAGGGGGCGTTGCCACGTTCACCGGCTCGGTACCCATCGTCCACCACGTTGAGAGACTCGACCCCGAATCGGGTCCCGACGTGCATCACCTTGCGCATCGGCTCGTTCTTGAGGAGGAAATCGGCCTCGCAGATGTGGCCGAATGCCTCGTGGATGAACACTCCGGCGAGGTCGGGGTCGAGGATGACGGTGTACGTCCCGCCCTGGACGGGTTTCGCCCCGAGGAGGTCCACCGCCCGCTGGGCGGCCTTCCGGGCCTCCACTTCCTTCCCCTGCACCGTGTCGAACCCCGCGGCGTACCCCAGGGATTCGAACGCCTGCTGGATATCCCCGTTCTTGCGGGCGACGGCGGCGACCATGAGGGTCACGTCGGGGATGCCCTGCTCGATGTAGGTGCCCTCGGAGTTGGCGTAAACCGTCCGCCGCCATGCATCGGTGTACCGCACGCTGGATGACGCGATCTGCGGGGAGTGGCCGAGGATGAGCTTGTTGTACGCTTCAGCGAGGCGGCGCTTCTCGTCGAGGGGAACCCCGCGGAAGTCGCGTTTCATCTGGCCTTCGTGGCGCGCCTCGACGACCTGGGCGGGAGCCAGCCCCACAGGATCGACGACGTGGCTGGACGCGGTGCGGGCGAGGTGGGTGGCCTCCTCGATCTTGCGCGGGAGATCGGCGGGGTTCGTGAACACGGCGATCCCCCACGCCCCGTTCACGAGGCAGCGCACGATCCCACCTGCTTCCTCGCCTGATTCGAGCGCCATCAACTGGTCGCGCTGGAACGCGACCCGCGAGCGCGTGACCTGTTCCCAACGGGCCTCGGTGTAATCGGCGTGGCTTCCTGCCACGGCCTCACGCAGCCTGTCTTCCATCGGACCTCCTTATGCTGGGGAGATTGTAACGCCGGGGCACCGGTGTGATGCTTATCACGTTCTGGCGAGCGTAATACGTGTACACTCCACCTGGACCTGAGAGGCTAAGGAGGCCGAGGATGAGAGGGTTGTACGCAGGGCTGTTGGTCTTGGCAGCGTTCTCGGCGCTGGGGGCGGGGGTCGCCATCGAGGGGCCCCGGAATCCGGATGGAACGCTGTCGATGTGTGGCACCTTCACGGTGGTTGTGACGGGGGTAACAGAGACGGCGGGCCACGTCACGCTGGTCGTTCTCCGCACGAGCGAAGTCCTGCGCGTGTCGTTGGAGTGCGACGGAGACAAGCTGAAGTCGGCGCCCGTGCAGATACGGCGGTCGTGCGATCCTGCGGCGACGCAACTCGCTCTGGCGGCCGAGATCGGCGATGCCATCGCGATCGCGACGGAGCTTGGGGACAACGGGTGCACGGTGGAGCGTGTGGGGAAACGGCAACGCGACCCCGATGAGCCGGCGCTGTCGCTACGCCGTATGAACAACGACGCGATGGACTGGGTGAAGGCCGAGTACGCCGAACCTGGCCTGTTCAGTGTTACCCTGAACGACCTCGCGCTCGACACGACCTGCACACCGGACACCACCGACCTGACCATGGGCCTGGGGACGGCGACCGCGCGATTGGAACTGGTCGAGGAAGGCGCCGTGTCGGGACGCTTTTCCGGGGAGTTCGTGGTTCACCTGCAACCCCATGAGCAGGACCCTGAGCTCGTACTGCAGGTGCTGGCCAGGGACAAAACGCCCTTGCTGAACGGTGCTGTACGCGAGGGCGACGCTTTGACCTTGACGTGGGAAGGGGTTGTCGTGCACGGGACTGTGAAGTTCCTGCCAGTGGAGCTGTCTCCCGGCGACCTCGTACTGCCCGTGGGCTGCATGGCGGAGGTCCGGGTTGCCGTTCCGGACCGACCCGACGAGGTTCTGTGGTTTGTCAACGGCGTGAAGCAGGCGACCCATGGGCTTGCCCTGCCGATCTGCCCGGATACGCCGCGAACCCTCGAGGTGGTGGCGCTGGTGCGCCAAGGGCTCCTGTGGGGCCGGCAGCACACAACCGTGACGATCGTTCCGCAGGTGCGTGTTTCATTCGTGTCCGCGGACACCGGCACGCCGGCCGACGAGCCGTGGCGGTGCTCCGTTCCCCTGCAGGTGAAGGTGGAGCACGTTCAAGGGGAGTTGACATCGGTCCTTGTGGGCAGGCTGGGAGCCGATCCCCGGCCATGCCATCTGCCGGTGACGCGGGTGGGTGACGGCGTGTGGCTGAGCATTCCCTTCCGGCCATCCGCCGACCTGGGAGCGTGTGGCGGAGACGTCTTGTGGGTCCAGTATGTGGACGCCCGGGGGTGCTACACGGCCTACGTCGTCCTTCCGCTGCGATGAAGTGCGCGGCCGTCGCCCTTGCGTTGGTCGCCGGCCTGAGCCTCGGCGGGGTGGGCCTGGAGGTGGCCCACCCCGAGGTGTTCGCCACGGAGCCGTGGGTTGTGTGGACCGGTCCGGGGGAGGCGGCTCCTTCTGTGAGCCTTGGCGGCATACCCGTCGCCGCGCTGTGGGAGCGGGCAGAGGACGGGGACCTTACCCGCTGGACGGGCGTGGTGCCGCCGTGGGCCCCGCTGGGGGTGTGGTTCGTGTGCTCGGACCGGAGCTGCCAGGCGGTTCTGCGTGTGTCGCCCGACGTGGGTCTGGTGGAGGTGAGGGCGGGTCCCGGAGCCTTGCTCTACCTGGCTGGGCAGGTGAGGGTCGCGGACCGGGCAGGGTGGGCGACGTTCGCGGTTCCTCCAGGGTATCACGAGCTTCTCTCCGAGTTTGGAGGGGAGCCCGTCCGGCGGTGGGTCACGGTCCACGCCGGGGAGCGGACACAGGTGACGCTTGTTCTTGCCCAGGCCGGCACGTCTACACCGATCGCTCTCCCGGGATCCACGGTGGTCCTGGGCGTGACCTTTGTCTCCCCGCGGGACTTCCCCGCGCTTGGCGCTGAACTCCGCCTGCCGGAGGGGTGGGAGGCGGTTCCTTCAGCTGGGGTCTTCGACCCCATCCGCGCTGAGGAGTTCGCCGTGCGTTGGTGGTTCGTGCGTGTTCCCCCCTCGGCCTCCCTCGATGCGTACACGTTGACCCTGGACTTGGTGGACCTTGGGGTGCAGACTCGGACTACACTCACTGTGGCTGATCTTCTTCCAGCGCGGGTCGTGGTCTGTCACTGGGACGTGGCTGGAGATCAACTCAACCTCGCGTTTCCCTGTGCGATCACCTACAACCGACTGCGTTGGGCAGCCACGTTCGTTGGACAGGAGCTTCCGTTCACGGGGCGCGTGTTCACCCCGGCCGATTTGGAGGCCCTGGCTGCGGAGTGGCAGGGAGAACCGTAGGGACTCGATCGCAGGCCGGCCGTCTCTGCCTCGGAGGGCGCCGTAGGAGGAAGGGTCTGCTCGGGGTCCCAGAGGTGTTTCGCCCATTTGGGCGCGGGGTCGCTATAATCCCGTGACAAGGGGGGGCGATGAACGAGATCCTGAGAACAATCCATGATCGGCGTTCGGTGCGGGCGTTCCGCCCGGATTCCGTGGAGAAGGAGAAAGTGGACGCGATCCTCGACGCCGGGCGCTGGGCTCCGTCCGGGAAGAACACTCAGCCGTGGCGGTTCGTGGTCGTGGAGTCCGCCTCCCAGCGGACTGAGCTGGCCAAGCTTGTCCCTCAGAAGAACATGGTCGGTTCGGCGCCGGTGACGCTGGCGATCCTCCTCGATCGCCAGGCCGGCTACGATGAGCTCAAAGACGCTCAAGGCATCGGGGCCTGCGCCCAGAACATCCTCCTCGCGGTCCATGCGTTGGGCCTGGGCGCGTGTTGGATCGGGCGAGCCCGCGACAGGGAGATCGAGACGCTCCTCGGCGCGCGTGAGAACGAAGAGCTGATGATGCTCATTCCGATTGGCTATCCTGCAGAGACGCCGTCCGTGCGCGAGCGGCGCCCGTTGTCCGAGCTGGTGCGGAGGATCTGATGCCCTACGCCCTCGCTCTGGGCGCAGCGCTCCTCGTGATTCCAGCCATTGGGCTGGGTCTTGTGGCTGTGTCCCTGGCGATCGTGGCGGGAGCGATCGTGCTTGTCTGCGCAGTCGCCCTTGGAGCGACGGGAAGCCTCGTCGACTGGATCCTCGCGGCGACGGAGATCGGTGTGTCGTGGCCTGCCGTTGAGTCCTGGCGTCGGCTGGTGCAGCGGCTCAAGGGGGCGCTCGCTACGGTCGGCCCGGGCATTGGGCGGCCACGCGGGGGTTGATCAAGAGCCTGCCGAACGCCTTGGCGTACTCGCTGGCGAAGTCTCCCGCCAGGAGGTCGGCCCGTCTGGCGTAGGCGGTTCTGTCGTTCCACGTCGTTTCCGGCTGGAGCATCTCCTGGGGCACGCCAGGGCACGAATCCGGGACCCAGATGTGGAACCGCTCGTCGAGTGTGAACTCCGCCGTGTCCAGCTCTCCAGACAGAGCAGCGCGCACCATGCGGCGGGTGAGGCGGATGTCGATCCGCGCGCCCAGGCCGTACGGTCCGCCGGACCAGCCGGTGTTCACGAGCCAAGCCTGGGTGTGGTACCGGTCGAGGTAGGTCCCGAGGAGGCCGGTGTACGCAGAGGGGAGGCGGGGCATGAACGGGGCCCCGAAGAACCTCGAGAACGTGGACCCCGGAACGACGACTCCCGTTTCCGTGCCGGCGAGTTTGCTCGTGTACCCCATGAGGAACCACAGCATCGCTTGATCTGGCTCCAGCCGCGCCAGAGGGGGGAGCACCCCGTGGGCGTCGGCGGTGAGGAAGACCATCGCCGAGGGGTGCCCAGCCCGTCCGATGGGGTCGGCGTTGCGAATGAAGGACAGGGGGTACGAGGCGCGGGAGTTCTCGGTCAGCCTCCGGTCCGTGAAGTCGAACCGCCCGTTCGGGAGGAGAAACGCGTTCTCCACGATCGCCCCGTGCTCTTCCGGCTGTGCGTTGTGCATCACGGCGTGGTAGATGTCCGGCTCTTTCGCCGGGTCGAGGTCGATCATTTTGGCGTAGCATCCCCACTCGAAGTTGAAGATTCCCCGGGAGCTCCAGCCGTGTTCGTCGTCGCCGAGGAGAGCTCGCTCGGGGTCGGAAGAGAGGGACGTCTTCCCCGTTCCCGATAGGCCAAGAAACAAGGCGGAGTTACCAGAGGGATCCACGTTGGCCGCTCCGTGGAGGGGAAGAATCCCCAGCGGCGGGAGGAAGAAGTTCATCACCGTGAACAGGAGTTTCTTCACTGAGCCGAGGTAGGCTGAGCCATACACGATCCCCACGTGATGGGCGAAGTCCATGACCACGGCCACGTCGGACGGGGACCCTCTGTCCCGGTCCACGCGCAGTCGCCCCGTGTACTTCTCGGGATCGAGCTTGCCGTAGGGCAGGGCAAGGAGGGTGAACGGCCGCTCGGCGAACGCCGACCGTTCCGCTCCCTGCGGGAGCGGGCGGAACATGTTGTCCGCAAACAAAGCGGTGAGCGCGCGGTCGGTGATCAGCCGCACGGTAAGGGCACACTGCGGATCAGCCCCCAAGGCCCGCTTCACCGTGAACAGGCGGGGCGTTGCGCCGAGGGAGACCAGGGCGTCTTCGAGGATCATGTCGAACGTATCCGGTGACATCGGGAGGCAGTAGGGAGAGGTCCAGTCCACCTCGCCGTGGATCTCGGAGCGATCCACGATGTACGTGTTCTGCGGCCGCCGGCCCGTGGAATCAGGGGGTGTCCATGTGGCCAGGGCGCCCGACTCGCTTACCCATGCCTCGCGCTGGGAGATGGCTTCTGCGATCAGTTCTCTTCGAGACGGGTCTTCCCGGACGTTGGGATGTGTTCCGAGAACGCTCTCTACGGCCCTCTCAGTTTCCATGGCTCCTCCCCGAGGCGGGGTGAACGTACACAGTCTGGGTGGGATAGGCAAATTCGATCCCTTCTGCGGCGAATCCGCGGAAGAGCGCGAGGTTGATCGCTTGCTCGGTGTCCATGTACGTGTTGTAGTCTGGGACGATCATCCAGTACACAACCTCGAACACAAGGGCGAAGTCCCCGTACTCCTTGAAGTGAGCGCGGTCGAAGCGCGCGTTCGGTTGCCGCGCGATGATCTCCTTCACCAGTCCGGGAACAGCGGCGAGCTTCTCGGCCGGGGTCTGGTATACGACCCCGAAGCTGAACGTGGCCCGGCGCTCCTGCATCTGCTTGTAGTTGTGGATCCGCTGACGCAGGAGTTCCGAGTTGGCGACCACGATCTGCTCGCCGGTGAGGCTGCGGATCCTCGTCGTTTTGAGGCCGATGCGTTGGACCGTTCCGCGCATCTCGCCGACGACAACGAAATCTCCCACCAGGAATGGCTTGTCCACCACGATCGCGATCGAGGCGAACAGGTCACCGAGGATGTTCTGAAGGGCCAACGCCACTGCGATCCCGGCGATCCCCAGGCCGGTGACAAGCGCGGTGATGTCGATCCCGAGGTTGTCGAGGGCGAGGAGGAGCGCCAGCGTCCACAGGGCGATCTTCCCCAGGAACGCCACCGCGTTGAGGGTGGTGGCCGTGGCGGCGTCCTTTTCCTCCTCGAGCTTCTGCTTGATGGCGCGGTTCGACCAGTACGTGATGCCCCGTCCTCCCCACCCTGCAGCCTGGAACAGGAAGGCGATCAGGGTTAGGGCCGAGATCCCCGACTTTGCTGCCGACGGCAGGACGAGCGCCTGCGATGCCGCGAACAGGGCGACGATGAGCAGGAACAGAAAAGAGGTCCCGCGCACCAGGTTGACCACAAGGGTAGCCGGGTAGGTCTCAGGAGCCGCCACCTCCTTGGGCGCCTCCACGGGCTCCAGGGACAGCGCGGCGGCCACTCCCTGGGCGATGGCCTCGGCCAGGTCGGGGA
>DYGJ01000018.1:10535-24315 GCA_020724765.1 Thermotoga sp.
GGTTGACCTAACGGCGGATGAAGTCCCTCTTCGTCTTCTCGCGAAGGGCCCTCAGCCGGCGGTGGAGGAGCCACTTCGCGAGCTTGAGGAGGGAGAACGTGCCGACAAAGATCCCCAACGCGAGGAACCACACCCACAACTCGTTGTCGGCGTACACCGGTTGGAGAAAGGTCATGGCCAGCAGCTCCTTGGTGCGGTTGCCCAAGCGTAAGGCCACGGCCGCGACGGCCGGTTTGGCAAGGCGTCCTCTCGTGACGCACAGAGTACCCCGGGAGATCGCATGGCTGTCGAGGGTACTTGCGATCTCGCAGCGCGTCAAACGGCGCCGGGCACGGTGAGGCCTTCGGTTGACGAAACCAGCTCGGTTCAGGCATAGTGCGGACTGTGAACTTGACGGTTCTGGGCGGCGGCGGTTGGGGGACAGCGATGGCGCGGCTGCTGGCCCGAAAGGGCGAGCATGTGTGCCTGTGGGTTCGGGACTCCGTTCAGGCCTCCGCTCTTGCCTGTGAACAGGAGAACCGGAAGTACCTCCCCGGCGTGCGCCTTCCGCGGCGCCTGGCGATCACGGCCGACCTGGCGGCCGCCGTGGCGTCGGCCGAAGTGCTCGTGTTCGCTGTCCCCAGCTTCGCAATGCGGGCCGTCTCGCGCCGGGTGGCCGGAGTTCTACAGCCGCGCCTCCTCGCGGCTGTGGTGAGCCTCGCCAAGGGGATCGAGCGGGACACGCTCAAGACGATGACCGCGGTGTTGGGCGAGGAGATCCCCGAGGCTCCGGCGTTTGCCCTGTCGGGTCCATCCCATGCCGAGGAGGTGGGACGCGACGAGCCCACCGCGGTGGTGCTTGCGGGAAAGGACCTTCAGTTGGCTGCGGAGATCCAGCGCATCCTGATGTCAGAGCGGTTCCGGGTCTACCTTACGGACGACGTACGGGGGGTGGAGTACGGCGCCACGGTGAAGAACGTGATCGCGGTGGCCGCCGGGATCAGCGACGGGCTGGGGTACGGGGACAATGCCAAGGGAGCGCTGATCGCCCGTGGCCTTGCGGAGATGGTGCGATTGGCCGTGCGGCTGGGCTGTCAACGGGAGACTCTGTTCGGCCTCTCCGGTCTCGGGGATCTTGTGGCCACCTGTACCTCGCGGCACAGCCGGAACCGCGCGGTGGGGGAGCGGGTTGGGCGGGGGGAGAAGATCTCGGACATTCTGGCCGGGATGAGCATGGTCGCGGAGGGGGTGCATGCTGCTCAGGCTGTGCGGTTGCTGGCTTGCACGTATGGCGTGGAGATGCCCATCACAGAAGCGGTCTACAGCATCCTTCGGGAGGGAGCTGCGCCTGCGGCCAAGCTCGCCGAGCTGATGGATCGCCCTCCCAAGGACGAGCGGGCCTAGAGTCCCCCCCCCGGCGCGCGGCGTGATCCCTCGAGTGGTTCGCCATCGGCACGTTGTCCGTCTCCACCGAACCGAGCAGACCGTCCCCCACCCCTTGACAGGGGAGATTCTCCATCTTAGAATCTGGCAGTCGGCATAGGAGACTGCTAGAAGGAGGTGGAATCATGCCGAGACTACCGATTGTGTGGCGAGACCCGTTCGCGATTACGTCCCGAATGGGGCAGATCGTGGACGAGTTCTTCAAGGACTTCGGGAGCTTCCCGGACCTCGAGGTGTCTCCCGGCTTTGGACAGACGGACATCTACGTGAAGGACAGCAACCTCGTGATCGAGACGGAACTTCCCGGTGCCACGAAGGACGACGTCCAGGTGAAGGTGGAGGGCGACCGCCTGGTCATCGCGGGAGAGACGAAGCGGTACGAGGACATCCGCAGCGAGAGCTACATCCGCATGGGGCGCCGGTGCGGTGCATTCCGCCGCGTGTTCCCCCTTCCCAAGGAAGCGGAGGATCGCAAGGGGATCAAGGCCCGTTTTGAGAACGGCATCCTCATCGTCGAGGTCCCGCTGAAGCGGGCGCCCGAGGGCGAGGGTGCGTTCGACGTGACGGTGGAGTAGTGCGAACGCTGGGGAGGGGTACCGTCGCCCCTCCTCGGCTCCCTTCGTTGCCTCGCTGTCAGGGCCGCTTGAGGAGGAGTTAGGATCTGCATGAGCTACACGACGAAGCTGTGCGATCTGTGCCGCGCCCGACCGGCAACGGTGCGGGTCGACGTGGTCGAGGACGGTCGGCGCCGCACGCTCGACCTTTGCGAGCACGACTACGCTCGGCTGCGCCAGGAGCGTCCAAGATCTCCTTGGGAGTCGCTGTTTGAAGAATCCTCCTCCTCGGAAGGCAGTCGGTGGGGAGGGGACCGCGAAGCGGTGGATGTTCAGGCCTATCTCTCTCAGCAGGCGCGCGATCTGCTCCAGGCAGCGGCCAAGGTCGCGGTGGGGTTTGGGAGAAGGGAGCTCGACACGGAGCACGTGCTCCACGCTCTCACCGAGAGTGAGGTCGTGCGGGAGATCCTCCGCGCGTTCAAGCTGCCGGCGGAGGATGTCCGCGGCCACGTCGAGCACAACGCCCCGCGAGGGGAGCTGCGGGCCGCGAAGGGCGAGACCGTTAGGATCGGTATCACACCCCGCGTGAAGGCGGTCCTCGAGAGGGCGTTCGCTTCCTCTCGCGAGCTGGGACATGCCTATGTCGGGCCTGAGCACCTGCTGATCGGCCTTGTGAACGAGCCGGACGGGTTGGGAGGGGACATCCTCCGCCGATACGGCCTGACCACTGAGGGCGTGCGCGAGAGGGCGGCACGGGTGGTCGGCCGCGGGAAGGAGGAGGGCCGCGTCGAGCGACGCTCGGCGACGCCGAACTTGGATAAGCACTCGCGCGACCTGACGGCGCTCGCCCACCAGGGGAAGCTCGACCCGGTCATCGGCCGAGCGAAGGAGATTGAGACGGTGATCGAGGTCCTCGCTCGTCGCAAGAAGAACAACCCGGTGCTCATCGGCGAGCCTGGAGTGGGGAAGACGGCGATCGTGGAGGGGCTCGCCCAGCGCATCGCCCGGGACGAGGTCCCGGAGGTGCTGCGCAGGAAGCGGCTCGTGGAGCTCTCGGTGAACTCCCTCATCGCGGGGACGAAGTACCGTGGCGAGTTCGAGGAACGGGTGAAGGAGCTGCTGGACGAAATCGTTGCCCACCAGGGCGAGCTAGTCCTGTTCATTGACGAGCTGCACACGATCGTCGGGGCCGGCCAGGCCGAGGGAGGCTTGGACATCGCCAACACCCTCAAACCGGCGCTGGCGCGGGGGGAGCTGCACCTCATCGGGGCGACGACCCTCAACGAGTACCAGAAGCACGTGGAGAAGGACGCAGCACTGGAGCGCCGATTCCAGCCGGTGTTCATCGCCGAGCCGACGGTGGATCAGACGGTCCACATCCTGCGCGGCTTGCGTGACCGGTTCGAGGCCCACCACAAGGTGCGCATCACGGACGAGGCGATCGTCGCCGCGGCCGAACTCTCCGATCGCTACATCAGCGGGCGCTATCTCCCGGACAAGGCGATCGACCTCGTGGATCAGGCTGGGGCGCGGGTGCGGATCGCCACCACCTCCCGGCCAGCCGAGGTCCAGGAGCTGGAGGCGGAGATCCGGGCGTTGAAGCGGGAACAGGACTACGCCACGTCGCGGAAGCAGTTCGATCGGGCGAAGGGCATTCAGGATTCGATCGTGACCAAGGAGAAGGACCTCGATGAGGCCACGGAGCGGTGGAAGAAGGGCGTCGCCTCCGGTTCCCCTGAGGTGAGGGTGGAGCACGTGGCGGAGATCGTGTCCTCTCTTACCGGAATCCCGGTTGCTGACCTCACCGCCGAGGAGCGGGACAAGCTCCTCCGGCTCGAGGAGGTGCTGCACGAGCGGGTGGTGGGCCAGGATGAGGCCGTGGCGGCGGTCAGCGCGGCGGTGCGCCTGTCGCGGGCCGGCCTCCAGGAAGGACACCGCCCCACCGCCACGTTCTTGTTCCTCGGGCCGACCGGGGTTGGGAAGACGGAGCTCGCCAAGACGCTCGCTTGGGCCGTATTCGGCGACGAAGAGGCGGTGGTCCGGATCGACATGAGCGAGTACGCAGAGCGCCACACCGTGTCCCGCCTCGTCGGGGCCCCACCAGGGTACGTGGGGTACGAGGAGGGAGGACAGCTGACGGAGCGGGTGCGGCGCCGGCCGTACAGCGTGATCCTCCTTGACGAGATCGAGAAGGCCCACCCCGAGGTCCACAACATCCTCCTCCAGGTGTTCGACGATGGCCGGCTCACCGACGGCAAGGGCCGCGTGGTGGACTTCGCGAACACGATCCTCATCGCCACCAGCAACCTTGGAAGCGACTTCATCCAGCGCAACCTCATCGCGCCGACAGGACAGCGCCTCGATTACGCTCAGCTGAAGGAGAAGCTGGGGGACGTCTTGCGCCATCACTTCCGGCCGGAGTTCCTGAACCGGATCGACGAGGTGATCGTGTTCCACGCTCTGACTCAAGATCAGATCCGGGACATTGTCTTCCTGCAGCTGGAGCGGGTGCGACGGATGGCGAAGGCCCAGGGGGTGGATCTCGAATTCGACGCGTCGCTCGTGAATCACCTGACGGAGGTTGGGTACCAGCCCGAGTTCGGGGCTCGCGAACTCAAGCGCCGGATCCGGGGCGAGGTCGAAAACTCGCTTGCCAACGCTCTCCTCAATGGGAAGGTCTCCGAGGGCGACGCCGTTCGCGTTGTGTACGACTCAAGCCAATGCCAGACTCGATTCGACAGGATCTCTGCCGGAAGCGGCTCCGGGTGAAAGGCGAACAGCCACGGTAGCGAGCGGACACCCGCGTCTCCACGACCAACCCAGGGCCTGTCCAAGTTTGACGTGGTGGACCGATGATGCTAGACTGCATCTGCAGTCTCACGCAAGACAGCCGCGTCCAGAACAAGGGGGAGGAGATGGGGCAAGCGACGTTGGAAGCGATCGGGTTAGTGCTGGCTGTGGTGTTGGCCATCGGGCTGGTCGTGGTGTGGCAAGGCGGCCAGAAGGTGGCCATCGAGGACGTGCAGCCGTCGTGGGGCTGGTACATTGACCCCAAGGACTCTGATGGGAAACTGACCACGGCGATCTGGTTCGCGTCGAACCGCGCCGACCTGTCCAAGAGGAACGCTCCGCGGGAGCTGTTCGTGGCGCCCCCGGCACCGGGTGCGGAGGAGTCCCTCACGCGGATCACGATTGACACGTTCGATGACCGCCAGCCAGCGGTGTCTCCGGACGGGAGCCGAGTGGCGTACGTTTCCAACAAGCACGGTCAAGCACAGGGTAATGTCTACCTTTACGACATTCTCAAGGGGACCCACACCCGGGTCACCTACCGCCCGCAAGGGCTCGATTCGATGCCTGCCTGGAGTCCCCTCAAGGACGGCCAAGGGCAGCACAGCGAGCTGATCATCGTCTCCGACCTGTACAGCAAAATCCCCCAGCTCTACCGGGTGAACATCCCCACCGGAACGTGGACCCAGATCACGTACAGCCAGTACCCGATCTCGTCACCTCACGTGTCTCCCGATGGTCGGTACATTGCGTATACCATGGACGTGAACGGGAATACGGACATCTACGTCATGGACTACGACGGCAGGAATGTGCAGCGGATCACCTCGCACCCGAAGCAGGATCAGAACCCGAAGTGGTGCCCGAAGTGGGATACGGGGTATTGGATCGCGTTCGAGTCCGATCGTACCGGTGACTGGAACGTGTACCTGATCAACCCGTTCACCAAGGAGGAGCGGCCGGTCACGCAGCACCCTGGAGCAGACTTCGCTCCAGCGTGGTCTCCCGCTCCCGATGGGAAGTCACTTGTGTTCGTTTCAGATCGCGATGCGGCGAAGAGCCCGGGCTATCGATACAGCATCTACCTTGTTCCCGATGTGTGGGGAACGATTCAGTCTACGACTGGGGAAGTGGAGACGTTCCGGGTCACGGGGCGCGTGCAGTAGGTAGGGGTACCAGCGGTCACGACGGACCAGGGGCTCTCCAACGGGGACGGCGGGCGGCGCGGGCAGTTCTAATCAGACCGCTTTCCCGTGATCTCCGCGATGTCCAGCCGGAGAACGGTCACGCGATCGTAGGCCGCGTCATCGGGGAGTTGGCGCCGCTCAACGCTGCCGGGATCCTTCTCCTGGTGGGAGAGGAGCACGCGCAGACCGTGAGCCTTTCCGTCGCGGTCCGTGACCACCCTCATCCGTCCCCGCACTACGACCGAGCGATAGGCGTGGCTGCACTCGCCCTCCCTGTACCCGAGGTCCTCCACGACCGTCACGCAGACGTGGGGGGTCTCTCGGAGGATGTCGAGCTTGAGCCCGTTGTGAGCGCAGTGGAAGTAGAGCGCGTTCTCCTGGGCGGTGTAGCCGTAATTGAGCGTGACGACGTAGGGCTCCCCGTCGCGGCACATCGCTAGTGCCATGTACCTTTGGCTGCAGAGCACGGCATCGATCTCGCTCCGTTCCACGATCTCTCTCTCCGCTCGGCGCATGTGGTAGGTCGGCATGGGATCTACATGATAGCGCAGAGACCTCGTCCACCGCTCCTCCACGACGGGCTTCCCGCCCTTGACCGCAGAGGCATTCCGTGATCCGTCATCCGTGGCCCGTTCATCTCCCCCTAGTGCTCATCACCCGTCACCGATCACAAGGGAGCCTCCGGGGGCCCCTGTGCTCGGCGGTTTAGAACACGGTCGGTACCGCACCGTGGGGGAGCCTCAGCGGTCTGGCAGTAGGTAGAGAAAGATCGCGAAGTAGTGGCACATTCCGGCTGCGAGAACCATGAGGTGCCAGATGGCGTGGTTGAACGGGAGCTTCTTCCACGCGTAGAACACGATCCCCAGGGTGTAGATCACCCCGCCGGTGAACAGGAACACGAGCGCGCCGAACGGAACGTGCGCCACGACCTGACGCGCCGCCACCACGATGAGCCACCCCATCGCGATGTAGGTGACGACCGACGCCTTGCGCAAGCGACCCAAGAATAGGGATTTGAACAGGACGCCGAGAACGGCCATTGCCCACACGACCCCGAGGAGAGTCCACCCCCACGGGTTCCAGAGGCGGATCACGAGGAACGGGGTGTACGTTCCGGCGATGAGGAGGTAGATCGAGGCGTGATCGAGAACGCGGAACACGGCCTTCGCCCGGGGGGGTGTCAGGCTGTGGTAGAGGGTTGAGGCGAGGTGCGTCAGGACGAGGGTCGTCCCGTACACGACAAGGCTTGCGACCTGACCTGAGCTCGCTCCCCTCAGCACCCCAAGCACGATGAGGGCGGCGAGTCCAGCCAAGCTGAGCGCCGTCGCCACGCCGTGGGTGACGGCATTGGCGATCTCCTCGCCCAGCGAGTACCTGGGAAGGCCCCGGTTCATGCGGACACCCGGCGTCGGCGAGCACGGCGCCCCGCCCGAAGGAACGGGCGCACCACCTGCCCCAGAACCGATCGTCGGAGCGCGATCGCGCGGAATCGGCACACCTCGTGGCAGCACATGCAGCGAATGCACGTTTGGCGGGTGATCCGTGCTCTGCCCCGCACCACAGTGGCAGCTCCGGTCGGGCAGATCTGGGCACACGCAGCGCACCCCACGCACTGCCTGGCTACCACCCGTGGTTGGATGGTGAGCTGACGGGTGACCCACCGCGCAAGGAACCGGGGGGCGCGGCCCACGATCTCTCCCGCTTGGATCGGCGGGAGTTTGAACCTGGGCACAGCGACGGATGCGATGGGCACACCTACAACTTGGATCTCGTCCGAGCTGCTCACACCCAGGCCGAGCCCGGTGGCGTAGCGGGTCGTACCGACCGCAAGGGGCTCAAGCCCGATGATCCTGGACGCTACGGCATCCACGGCCACCGCGTCCTTGCTGGCGAGGACCACGCCCAGATCGCGGAGGGCGCCGTTGGCGGGGCCGGTTCCCTCCATCGCCACGATCCCGTCCATGATCGTCAGGTGGGGCCGGGCTGCGGCAAAGATGTCCACGAGCACCTGGTTGAACTCGGGCGGGTTCTTGTATTGCCCATGGAATGCAACCCGCAACCCGCCTGGGATCGTGCCGTACAGGTTCTTCACCGCGCCTGTGAACAGGGTCAGGGAGTGCGTCTTCAGCTTGGGAAGGTTGACGATCACGTCAGCTTCGACCACCTCGCGGGCGAGGTAGATTTCCTTCAGGACGGCCCCGTTCCACGGAACGCGGACGAACCCCGTTTCGCGCAGGTTGACGAGGCGCACTCCGAGCCGATCGCACACCGTTCGGTGCCCAGAGACCTCGAATCCGTCCGGCGTGGAGGGATGAAGGTCGTCCCCTACCGTGATGTGGGGGGTGATCTCTTTGAGGAAGGTGAGCACCGCCGCTGTGAACGAGGGGTGGGTGATGATCCCTCGCTCAGGGGGAGACGGCGGCGAGAGGTGGTTGACCTTCACGAATACCTTCGCCCGCGGTCGGACGATTGCGGGGAGTCCCCCGATGTCGGCGAGCACAGCCGCGACGGCAGATCGGGTCTCCGACTCGTCGTAGCTGTGAGCTCTCCTTACGGCAACCACGGCTTGGTTCATGTCCAGCAGTACCTCCGGGCAAGGCGTCTGGCCTTGGGCTCGGCAGTGTCCGCCCACTCCGCCTTCGGCACAACGAGTGGCAGGGGAATCTGCTACCCCGTTGGCTTCGGTCGCGAGGAGACGGTTACGGGTTGTTCCCCTTCGGGGAAACCCATCTTCACGAGGTACTCCTGGAACCGCGGGTCCGAGCGCGCGCTGTCGAACCATGGATGCACCTTGAGAAGGCGTAGCCCAGGGTCGCGTGCCTGATAGGATCTTTCGAGCCAGGCCAGGCCTTCGTCGAGATGTCCGAGGGCGAAGTGGGCGCTGGCGACCAGGAACGCGTGTCCGAGTCCGGAGCCTTT
Source organism: Thermotoga sp. (assembly GCA_020724765.1). Lineage (GTDB taxonomy): Bacteria > Bipolaricaulota > Bipolaricaulia > Bipolaricaulales > Bipolaricaulaceae > Bipolaricaulis. Next base: position 19,408 of record DYGJ01000018.1, read on the forward strand.
GTTCTCAAGCGCCTTCAAGTTCTCCTCGGCGGTTGTGGTCTCGCCCATCCCAGCGTAGGTTACGACCCGGAACGCCTGGATCTCCGTTCGGAGCCGGTCTTTGGGCGCGAGTCTGGCTTCCGCCTGCCGAAACGCTTCCAAAGCTTGCTCGTACCGCCCGAGGAGGGTGTACACCTCGCCCAGGGTCAGCAAGGGGTCGAATCCTTCAGGGTTGAGGTCGAGCGTGCGGAGAAGCTGGATGACCGCTTCCTCGTACTGTCGGGAGAGGGCGAGGGCTCGGCCGTAGGTGTGGTTGACGACTGGGGAATCCGGCTCCATGACGAGGACCTTGTGAAGGGTCTCCAGGGCCTCGTCGAACCGTCCCAAGCACACGAGGTGCTCCGCGAACGCTCGACGCACCGTGCTGCTATTGGGATCGAGGTCGAGCGCCTTGTTCAACTCCGCCTCCGCCTCCGCCCATTTGCCTGCGGCCTGCAGCACCGAGGCCAGCGAGAGGTGGCCTTCGACGAAGTCGGCGGCGAGGGCTTGGGCCCGGCGGTGCTGGTCGAGGGCTTCGCTGAACTGCCCGGACTCCCAGAGGGTGGCGGACAGGGCCATGTTGATGTTCGGAGAGAGGGGGTCGAGCGCCAGGGCGCGCTTCATCTCGGCGAGGGCCTCCGATGTTCGGCCGAGGTCGCTCAGCAGGTTCGCGTACCAGTGTCGGGCGGTGGCGTAGTTCGGGTTCTGCTCGATCGCCTTCTTGAACCGGGCGGCTGCCTTCTCCAGGTCATGTTCGAACAGCCATTCGATGAGAGCCAGAGAGGCGTTCGCCTCGGCGAGATCCTCGTCGAGTTCAAGGGCCTTGGACGCGGCTTCCTTCGCCTTGGGGAGGGCTTCGTGGAGCGGGAGGTGCCCGCGGCTGGCGAGCACGCTGTAGGAGTCTGCCAGCCCGGCGTAGGCGAGGGCGTAGTTCGGGTCGGACGCGATGACGTCCTGGAAGATCTCGATCGCTCGCTTGAGGCCGCTCTCCGAGCGCTGGTTCCAGAAGTGGCGACCCTTCAGGTACAGCATGTAGATGTCTACGTCCCGTGCCGCCTTCGCCTGGAGGCGCTGTTCCTCGCCCGCGAGGAGCTTCACCTCGAGCATTTCCGCTACCTTCCGCGCGACCTCGCTCTGGATGGCCAGCACGTCTTCGAGCTTGCGGTCGTACGCTTCTGACCAGATGTGTTCTTCGGTCTGAGCGTCAATGAGCTGGAGGTTGATCCGCACCCGGTCGTCCACCTTCCGTACGCTGCCCTCGAGGACCGTCGCCACGCGCAATTCCTGCCCGATCTCCGCGATCGACTTCTGGGTCCCGCGGTACTTCATGACGGAGGTCTGGGCGATCACGCGGAGGCCGCGGATCTTGGACAGGGTGAAGATGAGCTCCTCGGTCATCCCATCCGCGAAGAAGGCGTCTCCAGGCTCCGGGCTGATGTTCGTGAGTGGCAGGACGGCGATTCGCGTGCGGTCCGTCGGCCGCGGCCCTTCGGGTCGCACCCGCGACCACGGGAACACCACGCAGTACACCTCGGTCGGTACACGGACGTTCTTCAAGGCCCGTTTGCCCATGCTGGCCAAGGGGAGATGGACCTTGTTCCACACGTGGTCGTACACTTGGGCGGAGATGCAAGCTCCCTCGGGCTCGGCGAGGGGGGCAATGCGTGAGGTGACGTTCACACCGTCACCGAACAGGTCGCCTTGGCGATGCACAACGTCCCCGACATGGACCCCGATCCGGATCCGGATGCGTCGCTCAGAAGGCTGAGCGGCGTTGTGCTCGTGAAGGGTCTCCTGGATCGCGATCGCACACCGGGTCGCCTGGAGGGCGCTGGGAAACTCGACGAGAAATCCATCACCCATCGCCTTGACCACCCGCCCGCCATGCGAAGCGAAGAGCGGGCGGAGAAGCGCGTCGTGTTCCTCCAGGAGCTTTAGCGACAGGTCCTCGTTCGTTTGGCCGAGGAGAGTATACCCGACGATGTCGGTGATCAGGATCGCGCTCAGCCGACGTTCCTCGTCCATGGCCGTCCCCCCTCCTCTGTCGGTCGCATTATACCGGGCCGTTGCAGCCTTCTGTTCTTTCACTCCTTCGCGGGGATCGGCGCTCCTCCTTGGTCGGACCAGGTTACAATCCGCACCGATCCGCCTCTGCTCAGGGTTGGGGGATGGCTAAAGGGGGTGTAGGTGTCGAACGGGCAACAGCTGCTGCTTGCGGTACGGGATCTGAGGAAGAGCTACGGTGACGTCCAAGCTGTGGACGGGGTTTCGTTTTCTGTTCCCGCCGGTACCGTGTTCACCCTCCTTGGCCCGAACGGGGCGGGCAAGACGACGACCCTGGAGATCCTCGAGGGGATTCGCGACGCGGACTCCGGCGAGATCGAGATGTTCGGGACCCGGGTGCGTCGGGTGACAGCGGTTTTGAAGGGCCGGATGGGGGTTCTCCTTCAGGAGGGAGGGTTCGAGCCCTACCTCAAGGTGCGGGAGGTCCTCCACCTGTTCGCGTCGTTTTTCGAGCGGCCCCGCCCGGTGAGCGAGGTCCTGGCCGAGGTCTCGCTCGAGGACAAGGCAGGGGCTTTGGTTCGGCACCTCTCCGGCGGGCAGAAGCAGCGTCTCGCCCTCGGTGCGGCCCTCATCAACGACCCGGATCTTGTGTTCCTCGACGAGCCGACCACCGGGCTTGATCCCCAGGCCCGCCGCAACATCTGGGCGATCATCGAGCGGTTGAAGGGAGAGGGGAAAACGATCGTTCTCACCACCCACTACATGGAAGAAGCGGAAGCCCTCTCGGACGAGGTATGCATCATGGACCACGGGCGCGTGATCGCCGACGGCGCGCCGCGCGAGCTCACTGCGCAGCTGAGCCAGGACACATGGATTGAGTTCGACGCTCCCGATCTGGCGCCCGGGGCGTGGGCAGGTCTTGCGGGCGAGATTCAGCGTGACGGAGCGACAGCGACCCTGAAGACCTCCGACCTCGTGGGGGCGTTGGACGCGCTGCTGCGGTGGTCTCGCGAGAAGCAGGTTCCGCTGAGGAACATGGTCGTACGCCAACCGAACCTGGAGGATGTGTTCCTTTCTCTCACCGGGAGGAGGCTCCGCGAGTGAGAAGGGTCTTCCGATTGGCCTGGGTTTCACTCGTCACTGCCCTGCGGGAGAAGGAGACCCTGTTCTGGTTCGTCGTGTTCCCGCTTCTTCTTCTGTCTCTGCTCGCGCTCGTGTTTGGGCAGCTGGGGCAGGAGGGGAAGATGAACTTCACCGTGGCGCTCGTGAACGCGGACCGGGAGACTGGTGGATTCGCGTTCGTCGTGGAGGAGGTGTTTGCCTCGCTCTCTGTCCCTCCCCAACCGGGCCAGGAACCCCTTTTCACTCTGCGTCAGCCTCCCTTGGGGGAGGACCAGGAGCGGTTCGTGGCGCGGGAGCAGGAGACCGTTCGGCTCGGGGGTCTCGCAGCGCTGATCGTGATCCCGCCTGGGTTCAGCGACGCCGCGATGGCGGCGATGACGGGATCCGGTTCCCCAGCCGCACTTCAGGTGTACTTCAACGATACGAACGCCGCCTCAAGTATGGTGGTGGATGTCGTGGAGAGAGTGCTGGCGCGCCTAAACCGGGAACTCCTCACCCTGGGTGGTCTCTACCAGCCAGACGCCGCGATGGCGGTCCGCACGGAATGGGTCGGGGAGGCCGGCGCTCCGGTGGCGTACGTGGACTTCCTCCTTCCCGGGATCGTCCTCATGGCGTTCTTCGTGGGCGGGCTGTTCAGCGTGTCGGGGGCGATCCTCTTCTCACGTGACCTGAAGATCCTTCGCCGGTACTGGGTTACTCCGCTCCGCGTTCCGCAGTACCTCGCCGGCTTTGCGTTGGGGTATCTCGCGATGTGCGTCCTCCAGTTCACCCTCCTCGTCCTCGTCGGCCGGGTGGGGTTCGGGGCCACGGTCACGTTTGCCCAGCCTCTGGCCGTTCTCTACCTTGTTCTGGCTGCGATCACGTTCCTCGCGTTCGGGTTCCTCATTGCCTCGCTCGCCAAGACGGCCCAATCGGGGATGGCCATCGCGAACCTCGTCAACATGCCGATCATGTTCTTGAGCGGTCTGTTCTTCCCCGTGGCGGACTTGCCGCTCTTTCTGCGGGTCATCCTCTACCTCAACCCGTTGAGCTACCTCGCGGAGGGGCTCCGCTTCTCCCTCGGAACGGGGCAGGTCACCCTTCCTCTCCCCCTGACGTTCCTCGTGCCCCTCGGCTGGACAGGTTTGTCCGCCGCTGTGGCCGCGCGGCGCCTGCGGTGGGACGTGGCCCGATGAAGGCGTTCGGGGAGCTTCTTAGGACGCAGACCATCGTTTTCCTGAGGGACAAGATCGCGCTGTTCTTCACCCTGTTCTTCCCGGTTGTGTTCATCCTCATCTTTGGGTTCGTGTGGGGAGGGGTCGAAGGCCCGGAGAAGGTTACGCTGGGCCTCCTTCTGGTCGGGGAACGTGATGCAGTGCTCGATGAGGTTCTCGCCTCCCAGAACACGGTGACGGTGCGCCGGTACGAGGACCGCGTCCCACTCGAGGCCGACATCGCGAAGCGAGTGCTTGGCCTGGGGTTGGTGTGGGACGGGGAAGTCCTCCTTTTCCTCCAGGACCCGACCCGGGTTCAGGAGGCGTACGCGTTGGCCGAGGTGGCGCAGGGGATCACGGCGGAGATGGACCTGCGCCGGCAGGGGTTGGCCCCTGTGGTCCGGGTGGAACGGGTGAACGTCGGGCGAACATTGGGCAGTGGCTGGTTCAGCATGGTCGTGCCGGGAATCATGGCGTTCTCGGTTCTCATGTCCGGGCTCCTCGCCGTGTCGGGACGGATCACCCAGATGAAGGAGCGGAGGCTCCTCGATCGCCTCCTCGTGACCCCGAT
>DYGJ01000019.1 GCA_020724765.1 Thermotoga sp.
GAACGTTCCGTGCCAGGTGTGGACCCAGACCTCGGCGGTGGCCCCGTGTACGGAGAGCATGCCCGCGATCTCCCCGTTGCGCAGGGTGTGGATCGTGTAGTAGCCGTAGAACGCCTCCGCCTCGTCACCCACCGCCAGGCCTGGAGAGGAGCGATCGAGGTACGCTTGAGCGACGGACAGCGCCGCGGCGGGGGTAAGCAGCATCGCCCCGGAACCGTCCTGGCGGAATCCCATCATCCCCCGGTGGCCGTACTTCGCGTTCCACATCATGTTCGGGCCGGGCTCGGGTCGCGCCGAGCCGTTCCGCAGGACGAGGAGCTCGATGGCCCCGCGGCCGGTGCTCCTCTCCCGCACCTCGACGTAGAAGTGGTTCGAGAATTCCATGATCTCGCCCACCATCAGGTCAGGGTCTCCGTACGCCGCGAGGTATCGCCCGACTACGTCCGGGACCTCGTCCAACGCAACGTCGCCGGAGCCCCCGCCCCAGCTCCCCTCCCATGCCGGGCAGATGCCCCACCGAACGTGAGCCATGGTCCCCAGCGTTGCCGCGCCGCCAAATGCCAATGCGGTAATACCCAGAACGATCAACGTGCCCTTCATGTTTGACCTCCTTGTTGACCCTGCGACCCTACCCCGGTGGGGTGGATGCAACGCGGAGCCGTGATGGAAGACCGGTGGACCGGTTGACGCATGTCTCTCCTCTGGTATCATTCGCCTCCTAACCTTTAGGAGGCTAAACGTTGCGGGACCGGATTGAGGCAGACGGCGAACGGCTGGGGCACCTCCTGATGCAGGTGGCCAAGCTCCTCCGCGACCGAGTCCACACCCGAATGGAGGGGATCGGGCTCAGCCGCGGCCAGGGGTTCGTCCTGTTCCGCCTCGGCCATGAGAACGGGCTCGCCCAGACCGAACTCGCCCGGCAGACGCTGGTCCGCCCGGCGACCCTCACCGAGGTCCTCCAACGCATGGAGGGCGCCGGCCTGATCGAGCGACGGACGGACCCCACCGACCAGCGCGTGTCCCGCGTCTACCTCACAGCGACAGGGGAAACAGCGCGCGGCCAGGCCGAGGCGATCTGGCGGGAAGTCGAGTCCGAGTTGGGCGCGATCCTCCGCGCCGATGAACGGGCCCGGCTCATCCCGCTCCTGCGGAAGCTCCGCGACAGCCTCGGAGGGGACCCGTGAGATCGCTCGTCCGGGTGTTCCGGTTTGTGCGTCCGTACCGGTGGTACGCGATCGGGGCGTTGACCCTGCTCCTGGGGATGGTGGGGGCGGACCTCCTCATCCCCCGCCTCACGCAACGCATCATCGACCAGGGGATCGCCGCCGGGAACATGGGCGTGATCGCCACCACCGCCCTCGCCATGATCGGGGCGGCGGTCCTGTCCACCCTGTTCGCGATCGCGAACACGATCCTCTCCGTGCGTGTTGGGCAAGGGTTCGCCCACGACGTCCGGAGCGCCGTCATGCGCAGGGTGCAGACGTTCTCGTTCGCGAACCTCGATCGCCTCCAGACCGGGCAGCTCATCGTGCGCACCACGAGCGACGTGCACATGGTGGAGATGATCGTGGCGATGTCGCTGCGCATCCTCACCCGGGCCCCGGTGTGGGTGCTGGGGAGCATCGTCCTCCTCGTCCTCACCAGCCGCAGCCTGGCATGGATGCTCGCCGCGTTCGTCCCCGTGATCGTCGTGCTTGTGGCGGTGTTTGTCAGGCGGGCACGACCGATGTTCCTCGGCGTCCAGAAGCAGCTCGACCGACTGAACACGGTGCTCCAGGAGAACCTGGCCGGAGTGCGCGTGGTGAAGGCGTTCGTTCGCGAGGGCCACGAGGCGGTCCGCTTCGACCGCGAGAACGAGGCTCTGATGCGGAAGAACATCCAAGTGATGACGTTCTTTGCCGTGATCGGCCCGACGATGACCCTCCTCGTGAACCTGGGCGTGGTGGGAGCGGTGTGGCTGGGGGGCCGGGCGGCGATCGGGGGGACGATGACCGTGGGCCAGGTGGTGGCCTCGATCAACTACCTCACGATGGCCCTGTTCCCGATGATGCTCATCGCGATGATGATGGGCCCTCTGTCCGCAGCCGAGGCGTCCGCATCGCGGATCCTGGAGGTCCTGGACACGACGCCCGAGGTGGGGGAACGCCCCCGCGCCCAACCGTGGCCGACGGCTGGTCGGCGGGGTGCGCGGGTGGCGTTCGAAGACGTGACCTTTGCTTACGATGGCGACGGCGGGGAGCCGGTCCTGCGGGGGGTAGACCTCGTCGCCGAGCCGGGGGAGACGGTGGCGATTCTCGGCGCCACCGGTTCCGGGAAATCCACCCTCATCCACCTCATCCCCCGCTTCTACGACGTGACCGCGGGTCGCGTGACGGTGGACGGGATCGACGTACGCGACCTGTCCCTCGCCGCCCTGCGTCGAGAGATGGGAATCGCCCTTCAGGAGGCCGTCCTGTTCACGGGGACGGTGCGCGACAACATCCGCTACGGCCGGCCCAAGGCGAGCGACGACGAGGTGATCGTCGCCGCCCAGACCGCCCAGGCCCACGAGTTCATCGTCGAACTCCCTCAGGGCTACGACACGGTGGTCGGGGAGAGGGGGGTGAACCTGTCCGGCGGCCAGCGGCAGAGGATCGCGATCGCAAGGGCTTTGCTCGTGCAGCCGCGGCTCCTCATCCTCGACGACAGCACGAGCGCGGTGGACATCGAGACCGAGGTCAAGCTCCAGGACGCCCTGGACCGGTTGATCGCCGTGGATCACTCCGCGACGCGGTTCGTCGTCGCCCAGCGGATCTCGACCGTCCTCCTCGCCGACAAGATCGTCGTCCTCGATGGGGGTCGGGTGGCGGCGGTCGGCACCCACGAGGTGCTGATGGAGGAGAGCCCGATCTACCGCGACATCTACGCCTCCCAGCTCGGAAACGGGGAGGTCGCCCATGGCGCCTGAGCCGCGCGGACGCTCCCCATTGGCCGGGGGAGCCCCGGTTCCGCGCCTGTTCGGCCCCGGCCCGGGAGGCCGGGGGCCGGGGATGGGCGGGGCGCGGATCGAGAAGGCGCGTGATGTACGCGGAACCCTGCAGCGTCTCTTGGGTTACCTCCGGCCATACCGGATGCACTTCGCGATTGTGTTCGCCCTCGCCCTTGTCGCAACCGGGCTCGCCCTGGTCGGACCGTTCCTCATGGGCCGGGCGATCGACGGCGCAATCCGCGAGCAAGATCCAGCGCTTCTCCTCCGGCTCGTCCTCCTCATGCTCGGAACGTACGTCGGGGCGTGGGGCGCCCGGTACGCGGAGAACCTCATCCTCGCCCATGCCACCCAACGGGCGATGCGCGTCCTGCGCCGCGACCTGTTCGCCCACCTCCAAACCCTGTCCCTGCGCTTCTTCGATTCACGACCGCACGGGGAGACGATGAGCCGGCTCACGAACGACATGGACGCCATCAACCGTGTCCTGTCCCAGAACATCCTGCAGCTGTTCACAGGGAGCCTCACGCTGATCGGGATCCTGGTGATGATGTTCTCCCTGAACCCGCTGCTCGCCCTGGGATCGTTCGTTGCGTTCCCGCTCATGCTCGGGCTCGTGGGCTGGGTCGGAAAGCGTACCCGCACGGGGTTCCGCGACTACCAGCGCCAGCTGGGCGAGCTCAACGGTAAGCTCGAGGAGACCTACAGCGGGCAGCGGGTGGTCCTCGCGTTCGGCCAGGGGGAGAGTGTGCTCCGCGACTTCGACGCGGCCAACGCCGGGGTGCGCGCGGCGGGGATCCGCGCCCAGAGCTACGCCCTCCTCATCCCGCCGATGATGGGGATCCTCTCCAACGCCAACATCGCGATCCTCGCCGGGCTCGGGGGGTGGCTGACCCTCCTCGGTCGGGCGAGCGTGGGGACGATCGCCGCGTTCATCAGCTACTCCCGCCAGTTTGCTGAACCCCTGCGGATGCTGGGCGACCTCTACAACCAGGTCCAGTCCGCCCTCGCTGGCGCGGAACGGATCTTCCAGACGTTGGACACCCCGCCCGACCTCACCGACACCCGCGACGCCGTTGAGCTCGGCGCGGTGCGTGGCCACGTCGAGTTCAGGGACGTGGACTTCAGCTACATTTCCGATGTGCCCGTCCTGCACAACGTGAGTCTGGAGGCAAAGCCGGGCCAGATGATCGCCCTCGTCGGCCCCACCGGAGCGGGGAAGACGACGATCGTGAACCTCCTCACCCGGTTCTACGACGTGGACAGCGGGGCGATCCTCGTGGATGGGGTGGACGTCCGACGGGTGCAGCGGGCGAGCCTCCGGCGCCAGATCGGGATCGTCCTCCAGCAAACGTTCCTGTTTGCCGACACCGTAATGGAGAACATCCGCTACGGCCGGCTCGACGCCACGGACGACGAAGTCGCCGCCGCGGCCACGCTCGCCCACGCCGACCCGTTCATCCGCAAGCTCCCCGACGGATACAACACCGTCCTCTCCGAACGCGGGGCCAACCTGAGCGAGGGCCAGCGCCAGCTCCTCGCCATCGCCCGCGCCGTGCTCGCCGACCCGCGGATCCTGGTCCTCGACGAGGCGACGAGCAGCGTGGACACCCGCACCGAGGTCGCGATCCAGAAGGCCCTTCTCGGCCTGATGAAGGGACGGACGAGCTTCGTGATTGCCCATCGGCTGTCCACGATCCGCAACGCCGACCAGGTGATCGTGATTGACGGCGGGCGGATCGTGGAGCGGGGTACGCACGACGAGCTCCTCGCCGCGCAGGGGTTCTACGGGCGCCTGTACACGAGCCAGTTCCGCCGAACCCCGCTCGCCGCTCACCCTGCGGGCGGAGCCCCTCCCGCAACCTGAGTCCCTCTACGCGCGACAGGCGTTACCACAGGAGGTGGTGCACGTACTTCGCCATGTGCGACCACAGGCCGTTCGTGTTGGGGAGGGTGGCCCAGGAGAGGGCGAACACCATCCCCTGATCGAGCTCGCCGGCGGAGACCACGTGCTCCCAGGAGTCGGGCGCGACCTCAGCGAGGGGGAGGTGCACGAAGTAGCACTCCACCGTTTCTTCGGGTCCGTGCCACACCTCCTCGGCGAGGAGCCGGGGCGTGTCGAACCGGGAGAGACCGGTCTCCTCGCGGGCTTCGCGCACCGCGCCGTCGAGCGGGGTCTCGTCCGGCTCGATGGTCCCTCCCGGCACCTGGACGTCCGGGGCATCGGGCACACGGTGGGTGAACACGAGGAGCTGCCGCCCCTCGGGGATCTCCCGTGTGATGTACACGAACGCCCGCCGTCGCATCCCGCACCGAGCTTACCCGGTTGTCGGTGTTCGGGAGCACGGTTCACTCCTTGTGGGAGACCGACATCCTCCCGCCATCAGGACGTGATGGACGCAACTCGGGACTCGCCTAGTTCCCCTCGGACACGTGTTTCGTTCGCCCCATCCAGTCGAGGTTGGGAATCTCGCCGAACTGCTCGCGGAAGATGCGGTAGTAGAAGAGTTCTTCCTTACTGTGAAGCTGCCACCCGTTGGGAAGCACGCGCTCGCGCCGGAAGTCCGCGTCCGTGACGGACCCCTCGGCATGCTCGGCAAGGAGCGTCTCCACCCCAGCTCCCTGCCAGAACTTGGCCTTCGGCCGCCACAGCACGGCGTCGGGAAGCTGCCCCTGGAACGCCCGACGAAGGATCCACTTCTCCACGAGGGTTCCGCCCTGGCGGTGGATCTTGTACTCTGCGGGGATGCAGAGTGCGTACCGAACGAACTCCAGATCGGCAAACGGGACATGGGGAACCAGCCCGTGGGCATAGGCGCACCGATCCACGCGCTGGAGGGCGGTGTTGTGGAGGCGCATCACGATGTCCTCCAGCTCTGCGGGGATCGTGCTCGGGGGGACCTGCTTGATGTAGTCGTACCCCGCGAACAACTCGTCTCCTCCCTCCCCGGAGAAGACGGCGTCGACGTAATCGGCAGCGAGCCGGGCGGTGAGGTAGTTGACCACCGATGAGCGGACGAGGAGCGCGTCGAACGACTCGAGGTGGTAGATGACCTTGGGCAGCGCGGCTATCAGGTCCTGTCGAGTGACGACGAGGCTGTGATGCGTCGTTCCCAGGAACGAGGCCATTTGCTCGCCGTACGTAAGGTCGGGCGCTCCCTTCACCCCGCTGACGAAGGAGTGGAGGGTTCTCACGCGCGGCCGCGCCACGGTGGCGATGACGGAGGAGTCCACCCCGCCAGAGAGCCACGTGCCCATCTCGTCGACCCCGATGCAGCAGGCCACAGCCTGGTCTAGCCTGTGGCGCAATTCGAGCGCGATGCGTTCAGGGCCGCCGCCGAGCAGCCTCCTGCTCTCCACCTCGGCGTAGCGGTGGAACCCGTCGCGCGGGGTGTACCACGTGCCGGGTGGGAACTCGTTCACGTCCCCGGTGGCGGCGAGGAGGGCCTTGACCTCGGAGGCGAAGGCAAGGGCACCGCCCGCGGTTCGGCCGTAGTAGAGCGGCCTCACGCCCAGCGGCCCCCGGGCCAGGAACAACCCGTGGGCGGTGGTCGCTGCCAACACGCACGGCTGGGTCCAGCCCCCCAGAGCTTCGGGAATGGGGTTTCGCACAGGAACGCCATCCCACGCCACGTTCTGCTGAAGGTGACTGGACGTGAGACGTGTCTCGGCATCGGACCATGAGGCCTGCATCGTCAGGTTGGGGCGGATGATCGTCTTCACGTGATCACCTCCGCGATGCATGATCCTCTGCATCATCGCGGCAACCTGACCCTGTCGCCCGGCTTCAGCGATGCCTGCGATACCCGCTATCGGGGATCGTCCTCCCTGCACTCGCGAACCACAGTCTGTCTCTTCACTCCCCTCCCCGGAGCATGCCCCGGACTCAATCACCGTACAGGAATGTGTAGCCGTGTTCAAGGCGCAGTGGGAAGGCCGCGATCTCGGAAGTGCAGTTGGCAACACGACTACAGAAGGCCGGAATCCGGCGAATGCGGGGATGACGCCCGCGATGGGGGTTCTAGAAGTGTCGCAGGTACTTCAGGGCCTCGAACAGCTCTTCGATCTTCTCCTCGCCGTGGCCTTCCTCGATCGCGCGTCGGACGCAGTGCCGGGTATGGGACTCGGCGAGAGCCCGAGCGGTGCGGCCCAGAATCCCCTGCACAGCAGCGATCTGTTTGAGGATATCCACGCAGTACGCATCCTCCTCCACCATGCGGCGAATGCCCTCAACGTGTCCACCCGCCGTCCTCAGACTGCGGATCATCTTGACCTTCAGCCCGGACTCTTCGCGCAGGCTTCCCACGTGCTCCATGCGTCCTCCTTCCCCACAGTCTCAACCCCCGAACCCGCTCATTGAGCGAGGACTCGGGCCAGTTCGAGGAGTCTTGGGTCGAGGGGGTTCTCCTTCCCCACGACATCGGCGAAGGGCGTGGTCACCACTTCACCCCGGTGCCAGCCCACAAGCACGCCATGCTCTTCTCGGGCAAGGGTATCCACGGCCGCAGCCCCGAGGCGCGTGGCGAGAAGCCGATCGAACGCACCCGGCGCCCCGCCCCGCTGCACGTGGCCGAGGATCGTCACCCGCAGCTCGAACCCGAGACGCTTCTCGTTCTCGTGGAAGTACTCGGCGAGCCGGGCCGCGTTGTATGTCGCCCCCTCAGCGACCACAACCAGCGAGTGGCTCTTGCCCCGCTCGTAAGCGTCGTGCAATTCTTGCGCCAACATCTCGGGATCGGTGTCCACCTCGGGAATCACCACCGCCTCCGCCCCGCCGGCGATCCCTACCATCAGAGCGAGGTACCCACAGTTCCGGCCCATCACCTCGACGAGGAACGCCCGGCCGTGGGACGAGGCGGTGGTCTTGAGTCGATCGATCGACTCCAGAGCCACGTTGAGGGCCGTGTCCACGCCGATTGTGATCTCCGAGCCGACGAGGTCGTTGTCAATCGTCGACGCCACGCCGACCACGGGAAACCCCAGTCGGGACAGCTCGTAGGCACCGGTCTGGGATCCGTTCCCTCCGATCACAACCAAGGCTTCAGCCCCTTGGGAGCGAAGGGCGCGGAGGGCTCGCTGGCGGCCGAGCTCGGTGCGGAACTCCGGACAGCGGGCGCTCCCCAGGATCGTCCCCCCCAGCTGGAGGATCCCCCCCACGTCCCGCGCGCCAAGGGGAACCATCTCCCCGTAGGCCAGGCCGGCGTAGCCGCGTCGGACGCCGAGGACTTCCCAGGCTTGGCCAATCGCCGTGCGGACCACGGCGCGGATCGCCGCGTTCATCCCCGGCGCGTCGCCCCCGCTTGTGAGGACGGCGATCCGCTTCATCGCGCTGCCTTCTCCCGGATCCTTCGCGCAGCGAGGACGCCGGTCACGGCGGCGAACACGATCCCCCGCGAGTGGCCCGAGGCATCGCCGGCGACGTAGAACCCAGGGAGGGCCGTCTCCATCCCCGGTCCGACCGCGTACCGAGTGTCGTAGAACTTGATCTCCGGCGCGCAAAGGAGCGTCCCCTCGGAAGAGAGCCCGGGAATGAGCCGGTCCAAGACGTCCACCGCCTCCACGAGATCCACCACCACGCGGTGGGGAAGGGCCATCGACAGGTCACCGGGGGTGAACGACTCCAGGGTCGGGTGAACCGAAGCGCGGCGGATGCGATCGGCGGTAGACCGCCGTCCTTGGGTGAGATCCTTCATCCGTTGGACGATCGGTTTGCCGCCACCGATCGTTGTTGACAGCTTGGCAATCGCCCGGCCGTACTCCGTGGTGTCCTCCACCGGGTCGGTGAGCTCGATGTGCACGAGAAGGGCAAAGTTCGTGTTCCCGCTCTTGTGGTCGTTCTCGGCGTGCCCGTTGACGAGCACGAACTCGCCGTGGTCTTCCTGGACGACGAACCCGCGCGGATTGGTGCAGAACGTACGCACCATATCGTCGTAAGTCGGGGTTCGCACGCGGAGCTTGGCGTCGTACATCACCCGTTCGATGGGGTCGTAGAGCTCGGCGGGAAACTCGGCCCGCACACCGACATCAAGCGGACCAAACGAGGGTCCAACCCCAAGCGCGCGTGCCACCTCGCGCAGCCAATACGCGCCGACCCGTCCCGGCGCAACGAGGACCGAGTCCGCCACAATCGCCTTCTGGCCCACGGAGATCGTGAACTGGTCCTTCGCATGGTGGATCGTCTCCGCCGCAACCCCGAGCTCAAACCTCACGCCGCGCTCTACAAGGTCGCGGTAGATGGCGTCGATGACCTCGCGAATCCGCCCTGTGCCGATGTGACGCTGACGACCCGCGATGAACTCGACCCCGGCCTGGGCCGCCGACTGCCTCAGCTCCCCGAGCGCTTCGGGGTCCTCTCCGGAGTACTGAGCCGGGGCTCCGTAGCGGGTGAACACCTCGTCCACGTGGGTGATGAGTTCGTCGAGTTCGCCCACCGAACAACCGATCGCCTCCGGATCCCCGCCGATGCGGGGGGTCAAGTTGAGTTTTCCATCGGAGTACGCCCCTGCCCCGCCGACTCCGCAGGTGTTGCTCGTCCGCGCGCGCGGAGCGAGGCCTTTGTCCACGAGGACCGTGGACAGGCCGGATCCTGCCAGTTCGAGGGCCGCGAACAGCCCTGCAGATCCCGCTCCCACCACCGCTACATCGTACCGCACACGTCACTCCTTTTGGACTCACGGACCGTTCGGTTATCCTACGGGAACCCACCGCATCGTAGCCCGTGGGAAGGAGGGTGCAAGGTGAGGATTGGCGGCGGAGAGTACCGAAACCAGCGGCTGGCAGGGCCGCGGGGGGCAGCGATACGTCCGCTGCGGGACCGGGTCCGGCTCGCCCTGTTCGACACCGTGCGTGAGCTGGTGCCCGGGGCGCAGTTCTTGGACCTATTCGCCGGGACGGGCGCGGTGGGACTGGAGGCTCTCTCCCGTGGTGCCGCCCACGCTGTGTTCGTGGACGGTTCTGCACAGGCGGTGCGCCTCATTCGGGAGAACATCGACCGTTTGGGGTGCGCCTCCCGCGCGGCGGTCGTGGAGGGCGACATCTTCACCTCACTGCGATCGCTGGTACGGCGAGGAAAAGCGTTCGACCTCGTGTTCATCGGCGCGCCGTACGGAAGCGGGCTCGCCGCCCGGACGACCGAGGCGCTGGCCGAACTCCGTCCTCTTCTCCCTGGGGCGGTGGTGGTGGCAGAGACGTTTCACAAGGAGCCGATCGCGGATCGGTACGGCCCTCTCGTCCTGGAGATGCGGCGGGCGTACGGAGAGACGGTACTTTCGCTGTTCCGGTTTGTGCCGGACGGCGCGGCCGGCTAGACTGATCCGCACCTGGAGGGGACGATGGAGAAGCCGTTCATCTTGGTGACAAACGACGATGGGTACCATTCCCCAGGGCTCCTCGCCCTGCGCAAGGCCCTCGTGTCGGTGGGGGAACCGTGGGTGCTCGCCCCGGACCGTAACTGGTCTGCTGCCTCGCGCACCCGCGTGTTTCACAAGCCGCTGCGGTTCTCAAACGCCCGGCTGCCGGATGGAGAGGAGGTCCACGTGACGAACGGCGCCCCGTCGGATTGCGTGCTCCTCGCCCTCCTCGGGCTTGCTCCGCGCCGGCCAGACCTCGTGGTGGCGGGGATCAACATGGGTGCCAACATCGGGCACGACGTGACCTACTCGGGAACGGTGGCCGCAGCAATGGAGGGTGCGTCTGCGGGGATCCCGGCGATCGCCGTGTCCCTCGACCTCGGGCCCGAGGAAGGAAGGGAGGGGAATCCGGACTACGACACCGCAGCAGCTTTCACGGCACGGGTCGCTCGCCTCGTGCTCGCGGAACGGAGTTCGCTGGGCCGCACGCTCATCAACGTCAACGTGCCCCGGGGAGTTCCCAAGGGCGTTCGCGTCACCCGGCTCGGGGGCAAGATCTGGTCCGACGACCTCGTCCGGGGAGAGGACCCACGCGGCCGGTCCTACTACTGGCTCTCGGGAGAGATGCTCACCTCGCCTCCTCCAGGCGAAGAGGACACAGACGTGTGGGCAGTGCTGTCGGGGTACGCCTCGATCACCCCCCTCCACCTCGATCTCACCGCGTACCCGGTGCTGGAGTCCCTGCGCCGGTGGGAGGGCGAGGCTCTCGCCTAGGCGCGTGCTCTCGCAACGGATGACGGGCGAGCTGCGGTGCCCGTTGTGCAGCTTCTGCGCACCCCCGACTGTGGTGCCCCTCCCCTGTCCGGAATGCACGATCCCGATCGGGTATCGACGTGATCTGCCCCTCGATCTGCTGCCTTCAGACCTCACGGGCGAGGGGGTATGGCGGTACGCGCCGTTGCTCCCCGATGTGGAACCCGTCGCCTTGGGAGAGGGGGACACGCCCCTCGTCTCCTCGGTGCGCATCGGCCCTCAACTTGGAGTAGACCTCTGGTTCAAAGTCGAAGGGGCGAACCCGAGCGGATCGTTCAAGGACCGCGGGGCATCGGTGATGGTCTCCGTGTTGCGGTCGTTCGGAGCCAAGGCTGTGACAGATGATTCATCGGGGAACGCCGGAGCGGCCCTCGCCGCGTACGCCGCCCGAGCCGGACTCCGGGCCGTCCTCTACGTCCCGGCCCACGCCTCCGGGCCCAAACTCTCCCAGATTTCGGCCTTGGGAGCAGACGTGGTTCGTGTTCCTGGACCTCGAGAGCGGGCCGCGGATGCGGTGCGGGAAGCGTGCCGGACGGACCCCATTCTCCTCTACGCCTCACACAACGTCTCCCCGTACTTCGTCTCGGGGCTCACAACCCTCGCCTACGAGCTGTTCGAGGGGCTCGGGGGACGCCCTCCAGACCACGTTGTCGTTCCGGTGGGAGGAGGCGGGCTGTTCCTGGGGGTTGTGTACGGATTCCTCCGGCTCCGCGGGCTTGGTTGGATCGAGCATATCCCGCAGGTGCACATCGTTCAGCCGGCAGCGTGCGCCCCGATCGTTTGTGCCCGTGCAGCGGGAGGCGTTGCCCCCTTCGAACGGGAGCCCAGTTCCACAATCGCCGAAGGAGCACGGATCCCCAACCCTCCGCGCGGCCGGGAGATCGTGGCCATGCTGAAGGCGGTCGGCGGGGAAGCCGTGGCCGTGGGCGAAGAGGAGATCCTCAACGCGCAGCGCTTGCTCTCCCACACGGAAGGTCTCTACGTCGAGCCCACGTCAGCCCTCCCAGCAGCAGCCCTGGCTCAACTGGTCGCCCGAGGAACCATTTGCGAAATGTCGACGGTCGCGATGGTTCTCACCGGAACCGGACTCAAGACAGTACCAAGCTGACCCCGCAGCAACCGGGATCGCTTCGGTGCGATGCGCTGGGTATCGGTTCAGAGAGACGCCGAGACCGCGGAAAGAGATCGCTGAACCCTAGACCTTGAACTGATCGTAACGAACGATCCCGGACAGCGACGTCCGCTCTCCGTCCTTCGGGGTGTACGCCGGCCTCCCGATGGGGAGGAGGGCTACGACCCGCATTCCCCTGGGGATTCCCAGAATCCGCCGCGCCTCAGCCTCAGACTTCCCGCCCAATCCCGCCCAGTACGAGGCGAGCCCGAGAGTGTGGGCCATGAGGGCCATGTTCTGGGTCGCAACGGCGCCCGCCTCAACCCAGTGCTGGGGATCTTTCACGGGATCTAACACCACGGCAATCACCACAGGCGCGTCGCCGGTCCCCTTGCCGGAGACGGCGAACTGCCCGCGATGGGCGAACGCAATCCGCTCCACCAGTTGCCCCAGCTCGCGCTTGGCGTTCTCTTCACGCACCACCACGAACGTCCACGGCTGGGAGTTGGCAAACGACGGCGCCCACCGCCCAGCCTCGAGGATCGCTTCCAACTCGTCGTCGGCCACGGGCTTCGGCTCGAACCGGAGCACACTTCTCCGGCCACGGATTGCGTTCAACACGTCGTTGGTCATCATGCACCCTCCGAATGGTTCAAGTCTCCGAACTTATTCCATGCCAGCACCGCCGACAAGGGCTTGCGGTCGCGCGGCCCAAGCTCCAGCTCGCGGTGCTTGTCGCTCAGCGTCGCCACGTCGCCCGGCTTCCCGACCACGATCAGGGTAATGAGAACGTAGTCCGCGGGGATCCCCAGCGCCTCCTTCACCGCACTTGGGTCGTAGCCAGCGATAGGATGAGCCGTGAGACCCATCTGGATCGCCTGGACCATGAGCATCCCAGTAGCCATCCCACAGCCGTAGAGGAAGTAGTCCCGATGGTCGGACAGCTTGCAGTCGAGATCGCGGTGGGAGCACAAGGCGAGGATCGCGGGCGCGCGCTTCGCCCAGTAGTTCCCGCCGGGAAGGGCCGCCTTCACCCGCTCCAACGCCTCCCCCTGGGCGATCACGAACCGCCATGGCTGGTTGTTGAAGCAGGATGGAGCAAGATGCGCTGCTTCCACGAGCCGTTCCAGCACCTCCCGCGCCACAGGCGCCTCCGACAGGGCGCGGTACGCCCGCCGCGCTTGGATGAGGGGGTTCACCTCCCCATCCACCGCGTGAAGGGAGCGCAATGCAGCGAGGACCTCCTCTGCATGGCCCTCCCCGGTCGCCCGTCGCCAGACCTGACGCACGGTCCCCGCGCGATCCAGGAGGAACGTAGCCCTCTCGATTCTGCCTTCAGGCGCCGTGGCCCCGTAGGCCTTGGCCACAGCCCGGTCGGGGTCGGAGAGCAGGATCAGGCCCGCTCCATCCTCGAACCGGACCAACGCGTCGGGGGAATCCAGCGAGATCCCCACTACGTTCCCATCCAGCCCCGAGAACTGAGGGAGCAACGCCTGAAACCCCCGCGCCTTTTGCCTGCACCCCGGCGCACCGGCGCGGGGGAAGAAGCACAAGACAACATACTGACCGCGCAGATCTTGGAGCGCCACATCGTGGCCGGAGGCGGATCTCAGTGAGAATCGTGGGGCAACTCCTGCAACGGGCATCCGCGCCTCCTTCGTCAGAGGCATGATAGCCCGCCCTCCGGATCGAACAAGCCCTGGCTGGAAGTCCTATCCCCCCCGGGGTCTAGAACATCAGCTCGATCCCCACGATCGCCTGGATGAGGCCGCTGAAGTCGAACCGCGTGCGCGAGTAGATGCGAACCCAGGAGAACGACACCTCAACCCACACTTCCTGAGACACAAACCCCACCAGATTGAACGCGGTGACGAGTCGGACTGCAACCGGGGCTACCCGCACTCCCAGCGTCAACTTCGCCCAGTCCAAAGCGAATGTCCCGAGAATGCGAAGGCGAACCCCGAGCTCGGCCTCCGGATCCGGGTAGAGGTAGGATGCCCCGGCTTCGAACCACGCCAGCCCGAATGGGTCGAACAGGACCATCGCATCGGTGTGGAAGCAGAGGCTCGTGAATCCGAGGTGCAGGAGCTCCTCTTCGAACCACACCCCAGGAACCGCGATCAGTTCAGTCGCAGGGTCGAGGTCGACCAGATGGTAAAGGTACGTCACTCCGAACCCTGTAAGGGAACGGGCAAAGAACCCCGGCCTCCACGCGACCCCGATGTCGAGCACGATCCCCACCGTGTACAAAGGGGGATCGCACGGATCCACCAAGTTCTCCACGAGGAACAACCCACCGAGCTCAAGGGGACCCGAACCTCGAACCAGTACTTGGAGAAGCAGGGGTCGAACCTCATCCCAGTGCGCAACGCTACCCCATCCAGGGTGACACCCATCGTGAGGTGCTCGGCCAACAGCCCGGCGAGCGAGATCTCAGTTCGGCTGATCACCTCGGCCCGACCAAACGAGAGGCCGAGGGTGATCGCAGACGTCAGATCGAGCGTGGCAGGAGGAACCGGCGTGAAGACGACCTCAATCCCCAACGAACCTGACAGGGTCGGGGGTTGAGACCAAGCTGCGGCCCCCCCTACAAGCCCCAGCACGAGCGCACCCAGGAGACACGTTCTCATCTCAGACCACCTCATGGGAGCAGGGTACAAAGCGAACCGTGCTCAGAGGAGCACAGGTGAGGGGTGACCCGGCCCCATTTGTCCGAGCCACCCTGGACCGCTGTCTCAGAACGAGGGGAGGACGTCGGCGAGCGTGGGGCGACCGATCTCCTGGAGATCATAGCGCACCCGGGTTGAGGAACCACGGATCTCGATCAACCGACGCAGGTCCACCGGGGTCGCGATGACCACCGCCTCGCACGGCACGCGCTGGATCGTCGCTGCCAGCTCATCCATCTGGGCCCTTCCGTACCCCATTGCCGGGAGTACCGATCCGAGGTGCGGGTAGGCACGGTACACCCCAGCCAGCGAGCCCTCGGCGTAGGGGCGCGGGTCAACGAGGGATGCCCCCAGCTTGCGTGCCGCCACAGCCCCAGCCCCGAACGGCATCTCTCCGTGGGTTACGGTGGGACCATCTTCGATCACGAGGACCTTCCGACCAGCCACGAGATCCGGTTCCTCGACGGTAATCGGCGAGGCGGCCTCGACGATCCTCGCTCCGGGGTTCAGGGTGGCCAGCGAAGCCCGCAACCGTTCGACCGGCTCGATCCCCGCCGTGTCCACCTTGTTGATCACAATCACGTCGGCCTGACGCGCAGCGACCGACCCCGGCCAGTACGTGCTCTCGTGGCCGGCGCGAAGCGGATCGGCAACCACAAGCAGGAAATCGGGACGGAAGAACGAAACATCGTTGTTTCCCCCGTCCCACAGGATCACGTCCGCCTCTGCTTCTGCTTGATGGAGGATCGCCCCGTAGTCCACCCCAGCGTATACCACAAATCCAGTCTGAAGATGCGGCTCGTACTCCTCGCGCTCCTCGATCGTGCACTCTGCGCGATCGAGGTCGTCCAACGACGCGAACCGCTGCACAGCCTGGCGAACGAGGTCGCCGTAGGGCATGGGGTGACGGATCACCACGACCTTTTTCCCCCGTTCCTGGAGAATCTGGGCCACCTTGCGCGTGGTCTGGGATTTGCCTGCCCCGGTGCGGACCGCGCACACGGCAACCACGGGCTTCGCGGCCTTGAGCTGGGTCACCCGCGGGCTCAACAGCCAGAAGTCCGCTCCGGCCGAGGTAGCGATCGCGGCCCGCTCCATCACGTACTGATGAGAAACGTCGGAGTAGGCGAACACCACGCGGTCCACCCCGCGCTGCTGCACGAGGGCAGGCAGGCTCGCCTCAGGCTCGATCGGAATCCCGTTGGGGTACAAACGTCCCGCAAGCTGTGCGGGGTAGCGTCGCCCGACGATCCCCGGGATTTGCGTTGCCGTGAACGCCACCACTTCGTAGGCGTCGTTATCCCTGAACACGACGTTGAAATTATGGAAATCTCGGCCGGCAGCTCCCATGACGATGACCTTGACCTTGCGCATTGGTTCACCTCGGTGTGGAGTTGTGGTACTGGCCGATTGTACCCGATGCCCTGCGGTTGGCCTGCTCAATGGACTGGGATACCATTAGGTGAAATGACAATTGCCAACGCCCTTACCGCTCTCCGAGGGGCGCTTCTCGTTCCCACCATCCTCGCCGTGCTCGGGAGGCACTGGGTGGCGGCGCTCATCGTGTTCACGGGGGCGCTGGCCACCGATGTGCTCGACGGGTGGGCGGCACGAAGGAAACACCAGGTAACAATCGTGGGGCAACTCCTCGACCCGTTGGTGGATAAGGCGTTCTACGTGGGGCTGTTTTCCGCGCTCGCTGCGGTGGGACGGATCTCGTTGCCAGCTCTAGTGGCGTTCTTCATCCCTCAGCTTGGACTGGCGGTGGGAGCGCTTGTTCTATGGCGAAGGCGCGGGGAGTTCGCCGCGGAGTGGCCGGGGAAGGCCGCGGCTGTCCTCACCGCCCTTGCGGCCGGGCTTCTCCTCCTCACTCCTCACGGGATCTGGGTCTTCTGGGGGGCCGTGGGGGCGCAGTTCATCGCCGGCGCGTACTATCTCGTGCGTCGAGCGACGACGCGAACTCTGGCGGAGGCTCCGCCTCGCACTCCACCCACGCGCCGCTAGACGGGTGGCGAAACCCAAGCCGCCAAGCGTGGAGGAGAAGAGAACCCTCTCCCCCACCGTAGAGGGAATCCCCCACCACAGGATGCCCGATCGCGGACAGGTGAACCCGTATCTGATGGGTCCGGCCCGTGTGCGGCCGAACGAGGAGAAGGGTCCGTCCCTCCTCTCGTACCAACACGGAGAACTCGGTATGGGCGTCCTTGCTTCCCCCAATGCGCATCCGCCAGGGTCGCGCCGCGTCGCGCCCCACCCGGCCCTCGATCACTCCCTCCGCCACGTCCACCACGCCGCGCACGAGGGCCAGGTACTCCTTCTCCACTTGCCGGTGGCGGAACTGCTCCATCAACCCGTGGAGTGCTTCCGAGGACTTCGCCAGTACAAGGGCGCCGGTGGTAGCTGCATCCAACCGGTGCACCACTCCAGGGCGCCCAGGTGTGCTCGGGGCGAGCGGGCCGCGGGCGAGGAGGATGGATACCACCGTCACCTGAGGGGTATGGCCCACGGGATGAACAGGAACCCCGCGCGGCTTGTTCACCACGACTAGGGCATCGTCCTCGTGCAAGATCGGGATCGGGGCCGGGGTGGGGACGATCCCCGGTCCAACCCAGCGAACCTCGACCGTCTCCCCGGCTTTTACCCGTCGCGATCGGGATGGGACCATCCCCCCGATCCGTACTGCACCACAAGCGAGGAGGGACTGGGCCTGAGCACGAGGGATCGCCAGCCGGCAGGAGAGAAGACGGTCAAGCCGCTCTCCTTCCTCCTTCTCTTCCACTAGGACGTGATCTAGACGCATTCCGTTCGTTGTATCCGCCACAGGCGACAAGTATAATCGCAAATATGGAAAGGGTTCAGGAAAAACTCGATGCACTCGTGCACCGGGGCGCTGCCGAGGCCGAAGTGGAGGTGTACCACTGGGAGCTTCGCCGCCAGGGGCAACGAATGCAACTCGCGGTACAGGTGGATCGTCCGGGGGGAGTGACCCTCGACGATTGTGCCCGAGCAAACCGGGTGATCGGTTCCCTGTTGGACGTGGAAGATCCTGTACCCAATTCCTATCTGCTTGAGGTGTCGTCTCCCGGGGTAGAACGAGCACTTCTCGATCCCCGGCACTACGTCCAGGCCGTGGGGAAGCTGATCCAGGTGAGGACCCAACAGGGAAGCTCACATCGCGGGCGGCTCACCCAGGTTGCACCGGGCGCGATCGTTCTCGTTCTCGATGGAACGGAAACGGAGATTCCGTTCACCGAGATCGCTTCAGCCCGCATCGTCTACGAACAGGGACACCGATGAACATTGAGTTCTTGGAGGCCATTGAGGAGATGGCCCGCGCCCGTGGGATTGACCGCGAAGTGGCGTTTGGGGCGATTGAGAAAGCGATTGCTGCTGCTCATCAGGCAAAGTTCGGCGGCGACGAACCGCCGTTGGTGGAGATCGACCGGCGCTCGGGAGATGTTCGCGTCAACGGAGGAGAGTTCGATCTCGTCAAACAGCTGGGCCGCATCGAGTCCCGTCGCGCCGAGGACTTCTTCCGCCGCGAGATCCTCCGCCACCGCCGGGAAGGTCTCTACGAAATGTACGCGTCGCGGATCGGGGAGATCCTCCACGGGTTCGTCCATCGGTTCGAGGGTCGCGACGTGTGGATTAACCTCGGCGAGGTGGAGGCACTTCTCCCGAGCGAGGAACGGATGCCGACGGAGCGCTATGTCCCCGGTCGTCGGCTGCGCACCTACCTCTACCAAGTGGACCGAACCCAAGGTGATCCCCGGATCTACGTGTCCCGCGCCAATCCAGATTTCGTTGCCCGGCTCCTCTCCCTCGAGGTGCCGGAGCTTGAACAGAGCATGCTGGAAGTGGTGAAGGTGGCGCGGGTGGCGGGGGTGAAGTCGAAGGTCCTCGTGCGGGGGGTGGATCCACGGATCGATCCGGTGGGGAGCTGCATCGGACCCGGTGGAAGCCGAATCCGAGCCGTGAGTCGTGAGCTCTCGGGAGAGAAGGTAGACATCGTGCGATGGAACGAGGACGTGCGGCAGGTGATCCGTGGAGGACTTGCCCCGGCAAGCACTTTGGAGATCGAACTCGATGAGCCCGCCAGGACAGCCGTGGTCACTGTTCCGGGGAGCGACATCTCACTCGCCATCGGTCGCGATGGACACAACGTAGAACTGGCGGCCAAGCTCACCGGTTATGCCATCACCATCCGCACGCCGTCCGGCGAACGAGCCCAAGCCCGCTAGCCCTCTGCGGCTTCGGGATCGCCTGTTTCTCTTCCTAGCCGGAGTTTCTACCCGGTGGCCACTGGTCATCGTTGTTCTGTTCGTCGGCTTGACCTTCCTTGCCTACCTCTACATCCAGGACTTCCCGATCCGCACCGCATACCTCGATCTGTTGCCCCAGCAGGATCCGCTGGTAGTCAAGTTCCAATCTATCGAACAGGAGATGGCCAGCACGGAGATCATCGCTGTTCTGTTCACCCTCTCCACCCCCCCTTCGGATCTGGCTGAGCGCGAAGAAATCCTGTTCATGGCCGCCGAACGGGTCATCCAGAAGCTTGACCTTGACGACAACCCAGACCTCGCCGCCGCTTCCTACCGAGTAGGTAAGGGCACCGCAGTTCCACCAGAGCTGCTCATCTTCCGTACCCTCTCTTCAGAGGAATTGGAGAGCCTGCGAGCGATTGCCCGTGAGGTCCAGGGAAGCTTCCCCGGATTGCCAACGATCCGCCCATTGGAGGACATCGTCGCCTCTGTGAATACGATAACGCCTGATCCCTCAGCGGTCGCAGCGGCGCTTCGCGAACTCACCACCGCTGGACACGCCGTTCTGCACCTGCTGACGGCCACGGTTGGCCAACAACCCCTGCTCTCCAAGGCAGCGGGAATCTCCCGAACCGTCCTCGACCGGCCTGCACCTGAGGATGAGGGCGAACCGATCGTATCCCGGGATCGTACCCGGCTGATCCTTCAGATCTGGCCAACACGTCGTCCGTTTGACTCGCTCCCCTACAATCAATCCGTGACCCGCTTCGTACGAGAGGCGGTGAGCCAGGCGGATCTGGATGACCTCGGGGTGACTGTGGGCATCGGGGGGACCTACGTGACGACCGTCGAGACCGATGAGATCATCCGCCGCGACATGAACCTGGTAACGATCGTGTCCTCGACCGCGGTGTTCGTGTTGGTGCTCCTGGCGTTCGCGAGTCCGCTCTTGTGCCTGGCGGCAGTGGTACCAGTGCTTGTCTCTGCCCTGTTCACCATGGCGTGGGCCAAGATCGCAGTCGGAGGGTTCAACCTCCTCACCGTGTTTCTGCCCGCCCTCATCCTCGGTCTAGGAATCGACTACTCGATCCACATCCTGTCCCGGTACGTCGAGGAGAGATCGAGAGGTGCGCGGGTCAAGGAAGCACTGACCACGGCGGTCCGGACGAAGGGAAGCGCCTGCCTCACCGCAGCGATAACCACGGCTGTGGTGTTCAGTTGTCTTCTCCTCTCGCATTCCCGCGCCATGTGGGAGATGGGGGCCATCGCATCATTGGGAATCCTCATCTCGTTCTTGACGACGATTCTCCTGACCCCTGCCCTGGTTTCCCTAACCACGCGGGATCGCCGCCCCTCCTCCCGTAAGCGCCCCATCGCTTCCACAACTGCGCTGCGGCCCGTGTACCGACGGTTCCTCCGTTTGCGGCCGGGAATCGTGGCGGTGGGGTTGATTCTCACCGGGGCGGTGCTGTACCAAGCAACCCGTGTGCAGTTTCGCTTTGTGTCGGACGAGCTGGCCCCCGTCACGCCGGGCCAGACCCTCCTGACCACGGTCACGCGCGAGTTTGCGGGTGATGTGTGGCTGGGGGACTCATTCCGGTTCTTCGTGGATCATCCCGACGATATCGCCCCTCTGGAAGCGGAACTCGCTCGTCAGCCGTTGGTGCACTCCACCTCCTCGGTGCGTGGACTTCTTCCGAAAGAGCTGCTGGGGGGCAGGGACTCGATCCTCGATCTCCCTATAGCTGACGTGCAGCATGGCGTGGATAGCTTGGGCAACTGGCTCGAGGGATGGGACAAGACCTTGGGAGCACTTCGTACCCTGATCGTGGACCTCTCGAAGCTCGAACTCGTCGCTGTACTGACTGGACAGATCAAGCTTGCGGAGGCCCTGTCCGAAGGATCGATCGATCTCGTCCACCTGCTGTGGAACCTGGAGGACGTAGATGTGATGGAAAATGCTGTCCGAATGGAGAAGATGTCGGCAGATCTCGCCGTGGTGAGGGAGTTCGTCGACAAGATCGCGGACCTCCCCCCTGAGGCTGACCTGCTCAATCAAATCCTCGCACTTCTCCCTGTGGAAATGCGGTCGCAGTATGCCACGAAAAGCGGGAGGTACGTCGTTGAGGCGCGGGTAACGCGCGCCATCTTGATGAAGACCAATCTGCGAGCATTCCTCGACTGGGCGGACGGACTCGGCGTGGAGCGGTTTGGCATTCCGGAGGTCACTGCCCAGCTCGAGGAGTACATGCGGCGCGACTTCCTGCTGTCGACAGTCCTCGCTATCGTGATCATCTTCCTTCTGGTGTGGCGCGATTTCCCGCAGGCCAGTGAGGCAGCGCTGGCGCTGGCCCCATTGGCGATGGGTTACGTATGGATGCTGGCCGGGATGAACCTTCTCGGAATCCAGTTCAACTTCACCAACATCGTCATCTCGCCTCTCCTGATCGGAATCGGCGTGGACAGCGCCGTACACCTCCTGCACCGGGTGGACGAAGAGCGGTCCGCAGGCGGGGATGCGGCGGTGCGAGGGGCGGCGGCGAGTATCGTACCGATTGCGGTCAGTTCGCTGACCACGATGGCCACGTTTGGGGCCTTGCTCGCTGCCCACACCCCGGGCCTCCGACTGCTCGGCACATCGGCCCTCCTCGGGTTGGGATTCACGCTTCTGTGGAGCCTGACGTTCCTTCCCGCGGCAGCGGCGACACTGGTTGAGAAAGCGAAACCGAGAGAATAAAGTGATCCGAACACGAGGAGAACACCGAATGTTCTGGATAGGCTGGATCGCCGCAGTTAGTTTGGTCGTGCCGGCGTGGGCTCAGGCTCAGGCAGGGACGCCGCCACCGACACCGGGGACACTGTTTCCGTGGTCTTCGGTTGCGCTTGGCCTGTTCGCCCTTGCCTTGGGAGCAGGACTAGGGCTCCTGCTGGCCCGCGCGCGCCGTCGCACCGTGAGCCAGCGGGCTGAGGCGATCCTCACCGAAGCCCGTGGGGAAGCAGAGCGAGTTCACCGCGAGCGGATCCTCCTCACCCAGCACGAGGTCGACGAGTTGCGGGAGCGGGAAGAGGAGCGCCTGCGAAAGAAGGAAGCTGAGTTCGTTCAGCTTGACGAGCGCCTTCGCCAGCGGGAGGAGCGTCTCAGCAAAAAGGCTCAGCACTTGGAGGCGATTGAGGCTTCGATCCGCCAGGACGAGGCCGAGGTCGTCCACCTCTTGGAGACAGGTCAGGAATTGCTCCGTGAGGAACAAACGCTCCTTGAGCGGCTGACCGGCCTCACGGAAGAAGAGGCCAAAGAATACCTCCTGAAACTGGTGGAAGCCGACTCGGAGCGGTACTTCGCTCGCAAGATCAGCGAGGTGGAACGGCGCACAACCCAAGAGGCGGAGCGCCGCGCACGCCGAATCCTCGCCAACGCCGTCCAGCGTTACGCTCTTGACTACGCCGAGGAAGCCACGGTGACCACGGTCCCCCTCCCCAACGACGAGTACAAAGGGCGCATCATCGGACGCGATGGACGCAACATCCGCGCGTTCGAGGCGTTGACTGGGGTCGAGGTCTTGGTGGACGACACGCCCGAGGCGGTGGTCTTGTCCTCGTTTCACCCCGTGCGGAGAGAGATCGGCCGGGTTGCGTTGGAAAAGCTTCTCGAAGACGGCCGGATCCACCCCGCCCGGATCGAGGAGACGGTGCGCAAGGCGAAGGACCGCGTGGAAGAGGCGATCATCGAGGCAGGCGAGAAGGCGGCATTTGAGGTGGGGCTCGACCTGCCCAGCGACCTCATCCAGCTGCTGGGCCGGCTTCACTTCCGCACCAGCTACGGCCAGAATCAACTCCAGCATGCGCTTGAGGTCAGCTTTCTCGCGCGGCTGCTCGCTGAGGAGATCGGGATCGACCCCAAGCCCGCCAAACGGGCAGGGCTCCTTCACGATATCGGCAAAGCCGTGGACCACGATGTGGAAGGACCGCACGCGCTCATCGGGGCTGATCTCGCCCGCCGTGCCGGCGAGCCGTGGCCGATCGTGAACGCGATTGCCTCCCACCATGGGCAGGCTGATCCCTCCACTGTGACCGCGGTCCTGATCCAGGCAGCGGATACCCTGTCTGCAGCCCGACCCGGGGCGCGTCAAGAAACCTATGAACGATACTGCCAGCGGCTGCAAGAGCTGGAGAAGATCGCGGTGGCCTACCCCCTGGTGAAGGAGGCATACGCGATCCAAGCCGGACGTGAGGTGCGGGTGATCGTGCGGCCCGAGAAGACGACGGATGACATGGCAGCGAAGCTCGCGTATGATATTGCGCGCAGGATCGAAGAACAGGTCCAGTACCCAGGGGAGATCAAGGTGACCGTCGTCCGGCAAGCTCAATTCGTGGACACAGCCCGCTAAGGAGGGGGACGGTGAATATCCTCAAGATCGCATCCACCTCGGAGGTTAGTTCGGCCGCGGGAGCGGTAGCGAACGCGTTTCGCGAGGAGGGAAGAGCTGAGTTGCAGGCCATCGGTCCCAAGGCGGTGAACCAGGCGGTGAAGTGCATCGCCATCGCCCGCGGTTACATGGCCTCCAGCGGCGTGGACCTGTACTTCGTCCCCTCGTTCGTCGAGGTGGATGTGAGCGACGAAACAAGGACGGGAATTCGCTTCACGGTTCGATCGCGAACCCCGGTCCCGGTTCTGCGCCCGCGCCGCCGCGCAGACGCCCCCCGTCCACCTGTGGAGCCCCATGCCCCCACGACGGAGGATTGGCACGACATTTGACCCGTACCGAGAGGTCCTGGCGAGCCTGCCCCTCGTCGGTCAGTTGGGGTTTCTTGTGGCCGGTGGTGCAGCCGCGGGGTTCGGCTTGGGGTACGGGATAACCGGGAAGTCGCACAGCCGGGGCCCTGCTGCTCCTGCCCCCGCCGGCGGCCCGCCGGATCAGGGCGGGGCCTGGGAGCCTACCCTCTACCAGGGCAAGC
>DYGJ01000020.1:0-23111 GCA_020724765.1 Thermotoga sp.
TGTACGGGATCGAGCTCCTGAACGCCAACGAGCAGCTTGCGCTGGGAGCAGACGGCAAGCTGGCGGGAGAGGAAACGGGACGTTTGGGCTGGAGTTGTCAATGCGGGAACCCGGACCCGAGGGAGAGGAGAGGCAACGCGATGAGCGGACGAAGACCAGACCGCCCCGTGAGCAGACTGCTCGCGGTCAACGTGAACGGTGCCGAGCAATGGGTACTCATCCGCGGTAGCTCGCCGCACAATCCCGTGCTGCTCTTCCTTCACGGGGGACCGGGGTTCGCTCAGATCAGTTTCGCCCCCGCCTTCCAGAGGGAGCTGGAGGAGCACTTCCTTGTTGTCAACTGGGACCAGCGAGGTGCCGGCAAGTCCTACACAGCGCACGCCGTGTCCGAGGACACAAGTCTTGAGACCTACATCGCCGATACCGCCGAGCTTGTGCGCTGGCTACTGGCGAACACAGGACAGACCAAAGCCTTCCTGGTAGGGCATTCGTGGGGGAGCACGCTGGGGATTCATGCTGTGCGACGGCATCCGGAGTTGTTCAACGCCTTCGTGGGCACCGGGTTTGGGGTTCAGTTTCAGGAAGGGGAGCGGCTTTCCCTTCAGTATCTACTCGCGGAGGCCGAGAGGCGCGGCGATGAGAAGGCCCTCAGGCGACTGCAGTCGATCCAGTTCCCGATCACCGAAGACACGTTCGAAAGCTACGTCAGGGAGAAGGCCAGATGGATGGGTAGGTTCGGTGGTTACTTCCATGCGAAGACCGGGCCTCTCTTTCGGCGGGCGTTGATGTCCATGGCGGTATCCCGCCGGTACGCTGTGAGAGACTACGTCCGGTTTGTCCAGGGCATGCGCTTGGGGAGGGAGGTGGCCCGCAGGATCATCTTGGAAGTGGATCTCTTTCGGCAGGTACCCGAAGTGGACGTTCCGGTCGTGCTCTGCATCGGCAGGCATGATCTGCACACGCCGTTCGAACTTGCGCGCCGCTACTTCGAGACTCTCCGCGCTCCTGCCAAACACTGGGTATGGTTCGATCACTCGGCACATTCTCCTCCGTTTGAGGAACCCCAGAGGTTCGCCGAAGTGCTCGCTGATCTTCTCTCGCCGCTGAAAGCTTCACCCTAGCCAAGTGAGGTCAAGCACCAGTGGGGTCAAACCCCCATTCTCATGGTCCAGCAGCGGGGTCAGATCTTGTTTCGTGCATACCTGTGTCGGGTTCTTGTCCCGGTCCCTGTGAGCACTAAGATGCCCTGAGAGCATGGGTGATGCGAGATGAAGATCACGTACGATCTGCGGAAGAATGTGGCGTACATCCGGCTCAGGGAGAAGCGAGCCGAGGTGGAAACCCTCCGCATCACCGACGAGCTGAACATCGACCTTGCCCCCGACGGGACCGTGTTGGGGATCGATCTCCTGAACGCCAACGAGCAGCTTGCCTTGGGAGCGGACGGGAACCTTGTTCTCGTGGACGAAGGGTGCGGCAAGACCTACGAGGTAGCGCTGTCCTGACGGCATCTGGCCATGAAGGACTACCACATCAACACCTTCCGGAGTGAAGAGGACGGCGGGTACATCGCCGACATCCCCGACCTCGAAGCATGTTCGGCGTTCGGGGCTACAGCGGAGGAGACCCTGCGCGAGGTGGAGATCGCCAAGGCCGCCTGGACCGAGACGGCTCGTGCCGAGGGGCACCCCCATCCCTGAACCCCGTTACAGCCCTGCGATCTACCAAGCCACGGGGTAATCTCCATCCACAACACCGACGGGGTCTCTTGGGGGCCAGCGACTCGGCCACCTTCCTCAACTCCGAGCGGTTCTCATCTCAGTCAGGAGTGCCGCCCGATGGGATGAAGGCCCGGTGGCCCTTCTCTGTTACGGCAACAGGTGGGGGGGACATCTCGTGGGCAGAGATCGGCCCGGATCGATGACTGAATAGCGGGACCTGGCGCAGTGGGCCAGGTCCCGTCGGTGTCCCACTTGCCCGGATGACTCAGTAGGATCTTGGACCGTTCGGTGCGTCGAGACCGCTCCCGTCGGGAATTCCGTCGCCGGACCGGGGCGCGGGCCCGAACGCATCGCCCCCGCCTACCCGGTCTTCGTTGGTTCCGAAGGGGGCTTCAAGCCCGCTCCCGTCGGAGACACCGTCTCCCGAGTTTGGGGCCGGGCCAAACGGGCCGACCGCGGCCAGGGCAATCACCGGACCGACGAGCATCAGGGCGACACAAACAGCGGCAAACTTGCGCATCCGATCCTCCTTCTGCGCGTATGGTGTGTTCCACTATATACGGATGGCGGAGCATACACCTCCGAGATCGCGGTGTCCAGTGCCATTCCCGTCGCACCAATGCGGGCCGTGGCTTCGGGATGAGACCTTGATCCGTGCATGCCCACGGTCTGCCGGTGAACAGGCGGCAGGCTGCGTCTTTCAGCCAGTCTGTCGAGCGTAGGCCGCTACGGCGGGGGAGCGATCCGGAGGCCGATCACGTTCTTGGGGCAGATGTCGGCGCACCGCGCGCAGAGGATGCAATCGCGCTGCTCCAGGTTCCCGCCCTCCACCATCCGCTGGACGTCCAGGCTCATCGGGCAGACGCGGGTGCACGCGCCGCAGGCCACGCACTTCTCCCGCCGGGCGCGGAGGCGCAGCCCGGGCAGACGGGCGAGGTTCGCCAGGGAACGCCCGAGGACCATGAACGGCGCCATCCAGCACAGGGTGTGACAGAACCCGCGCCGGCCCACGAGGAGGGTCAGCCCGGCGATCCCCAGCACCACGGCGGAAAACGCGATCAGCCCCTCTCCCGTGGCGACGGAGATCCCATACCAGGTCTGGTACGCGAGCTCGACCCGGCGGAGCCCTCCGGCCTGGATGGCAAGGAAGGCGATCCCCCCGAGCCAGGGGGCCCAGATCCCGAACTTGACCCATCGCACCCAGCCGCGGGTCAGGGGCCGATCCCGGAGCACCCCCGCGGCCCCGGCGATCGCGCCGCCGGGACAAACCCAGCCGCAGAACGCGCGGCCGAACGCGAGTGCGGAGAGGAAGAGGACGCCGAACACGACGAAGCTCCCGGTGACGATCCCCTCGCTCACGCCGGCGAGGATGACCACCGGGGACAGGTAGTAGAACGTGACGGGGAAGAGGAACCCCGACAAGACGAGCAACGCCGTGCGGACCTTCGGTCTGCGCATCCCAACCACCTCGGATGAGTGTAGTTGTACGGTTTGCTACGCTCCACGTCACCACCGCCACCGGGGTCAGACCTTCATTCTTAGGGTCCAGCGACTCTGGCCGCGGATCTCGTGCCAGCAGGGCAGCGCGGGACGGCATCGCAATTGCAGCCGTGATGGCGGGCGCGCTGTAGACTTGGGACGACGCGCGGGTGATCCGCCCGACGGGAACCGGGATCCAGGAGGATCCGCCGCAGCCCCACTCCCGACCTACCGGGAACGGCGGCGGGGGTTCTTGACTCCGGTCTCGATCTTGTGGCGCACCTCTCGCTTCACCCGCGCGGCGAGCACGCCCTCGTGTTCGGCGAGGAACGCGGCAACCGCATCCCGATCGTGAACGACGAGCTCGCGCAGCGCCCACGAGAGGGCCTTCACCACCATGTCGTCGCGGTCAGCGACGAGCATTGCGCACACGCGCAACGTGCGGCGTGCATCCCCTTTCCCGCCGTGGGAGCGCACGTTGAGGGCGACCGTGCTGACGAGGGCCGCCCGGCGCCACCAGCGATTCGGGGATCGAGCCCAACGGTGGATGAGCCCGTCCGGTACCCGGCCCGCGAGCCACGCCGGCCCGGCCAAGGTGCGGGCGAACGCGTCCACCGCTCCCCAGCTGGCCATGCCTTGCCCCAGCTCCTCCAGTTCCTCCGCTCCCAGACCCGCAAATGCCGCCTTGTGATACCGGAGAACCGCGCACGAAAACCAGCGGTGCCCCTGGGAGAGGAGCTCCCGTGCCACCTCGCGGACGAACTCCGGGGGCTCGGGGGCAAGCAGAGCGGAGTGCCGGCGACGGATGCGGTCCACGCTCGGCGCGTCCCGCGTGGGCAGCGCTTCGATCTCGTCGTGGATGGCGCGGGCGATCGCCTTCGCTGGCGCGATCGTCTTCTTCAGCCGGTTCATCTCCGTCCACTGTCTGGAGGAGGCCCGTCCGGCAGCTTTCGCACGCGGCGGGCGATGAGGGTGCGAAGCTTGTCCTCAGACGGAGGCGGGCCGGTGCGGACTCCCTTCCCATCCACGAACAGGCCGTCGGCGATCCCCCATTCCTCGAACGTCGCCCGATCCGAGGTGTCGATCATCTGAAAGGCCACCCGGTCGCCGAACCCCGTTGCGGCGCGGCGGGCCCGCTCGGCGACGAGGTTCATCGCCTGGCACCACCCGTTCACGAACGCCACTACGGACACCGCACCGGGCACGCGCTCAGGGCGCTTGCGCGCCCGGATCCACCGGGGCGGACGGGCATCCGCGGTGAACGGTTTCCACACGAGAACTTGGATTCCTATTCGATCGGCCTTGCGGTACCCGTGCTTGCGGAACCACGCGGCGCGCATCCAGAACGGAAGCGCGACTCCCCATGCCGCGATCCCCTTTGCCCCCCGCGCCCGGGCGTCCTCCTCGGCAGCGCGGAGGAGAGCCTGGCCCATCCCGCGGCCCCGGAAGTCGCCCCGTCCCTCCTTGTGCCCGTGGACCCAGATGCAAAGGATCATGTACAGATCTCTTCCCTCGGCGAAGGAGCGCTCGATCGGGAGGTACTGGATCATCCCGCCCGCCACGCCTTGGTCGTCGAGCGCCACCTTCACCCGCAGGCCCTGGTCCTTCATTCTCTCGTACCAACGGCGCTTGTGGTCGCCGGTCTCCTTCATCTCGGGCGACCAGTCCTCGAGGCACACCAGGTACAGGGGCTCTAGGTCCGGGTTGAGGTCTGTGATCTTCATGCTGCCTCCTGGATGAGCCGGACGAAGAACGCTACGCACGCGGCCAGGGCCTCGACGGAAATCCGCTCGTCGGTCCCGTGGATGCGGCCCATGTCCTCCCGCGTCAGGGCGATCGGGACGAATCGGAACGTGCTCTCTGCGATCGGAGTGTAATACCGGGAATCGGTGGCGCCCACCACCAGGACCGGGGCGACGACCGTCTCCGGGAACAAGCTGTGGATGGTGCGGGACACGACCCGGTACGCCTCGGTCTCCGTCGGGCTCACGGGGGACGGGTTCCACCCCTCGGACGCCGGCTCGACGCGAACGCCCGGCCCCAGAACCCGCCGCACGCGGGCGAGGGCCGTGTCCACCGTTTCGCTGGGGAGGAGCCGCAGGTTGACCGTGGCCTGGGCGGTCTGGGGGACGACGTTCTCTTTCGTTCCCGCCTGAAGGATCGTGGTCGCGGTCGTGGTGCGGACGAGGGCGGCGGTGGTCGGGTTCCGCGTCATCACCCTGGCCACGAACGGCCGGGTGAGCCAGAGGTTGGCGAGGGCCAGCTTCTTCGCGAACGGCATCCTCGTCGCCGTGGCGGCGAGGAACCCCAGCGTCGGCTCGCGGAGTCGCGGGGGGAACGGGTGCCGCTCCAGACGGCGGATGGCCCGTGCCAGCGCGGGGATCGCGGTTGCCCGCGGCG
Organism: Thermotoga sp.; assembly: GCA_020724765.1. Lineage (GTDB taxonomy): Bacteria > Bipolaricaulota > Bipolaricaulia > Bipolaricaulales > Bipolaricaulaceae > Bipolaricaulis. Next base: position 5,601 of record DYGJ01000020.1, read on the forward strand.
GCATCGCCGAGTGGCCGCCCGGACCTTTGGCCGTCAGGCGGAGGGTGAGGTAGCCCTTCTCCGCCACCCCGACCATCGCCACCGGCGCCTCCACGCCGGAGACGGATCCTTCGGCGAGGATCGCTCCCCCCTCGTCGATCACCCACTCGAGCTCCACGCCCCGGGAGCGAAGGAGGTCAGCCATCACCTTTGCCCCGCGGCGACCGGAGACCTCCTCGTCGTGCCCGAACGCGAGGTACACCGTGCGCCGAGGGCGAAAGCCCTGCGCGAGGAGCGTCTCCACGGCTTCCAAGGTCGCCACCACGCTTCCCTTCGTGTCGAGCGTCCCCCGGCCCCACACGAACCCGTCGGCGATCGCCCCGGAGAACGGGGGGTGGGTCCAGTTGGCTTCGGTGCCCGCTTCAACCGGGACCACGTCGAGGTGGCCCATGAGGAGGGCGGGACGGAGCGAAGCGTCAGAGCCTTCCCAGGTGTAGAGGAGGCTGTGCTCAGACACGATCTCTCGCCGGAGCGAAGCGTGGAGGCGGGGGAACGACCGCTCGAAGGCGGCTCGCAGCTCCGCGAACGGACCCGGATCGAACTGGGCCGGGTCCTGGTGGGAGATCGTCGGGCAGCGTATCGCCTCCGCAAGACGGCCAGCCACCCGGTCGGGATCGACAACGAGACCTGCTCCCGGAGGGCCGGAAGGCGCCGGGCGCACACGAAGCGCCCGTACGACAACCACCACCGCCACGATGACCACCGCAGATCCCAGCACGACGGCGAACCATGTCATGACCCTGCCTCCTTCACAGCGGCTCAGGGTAGTGGGTTTCCGATTGACGGGCAATACTTGAAGGAAGACGACTCCAGTTGGCGGGGCGACGCTGGGGCGATACCATCCCTCCGGCGGAGCGTGGCGCAGCATGGTAGCGCACTGGCATGGGGGGCCAGGGGTCAGCGGTTCAAATCCGCTCGCTCCGACCAGCGTCGGGCATGAAGCCCGCCGCTACAGCATGACTTGGCCACTACAGCCTGACTGGGTAGCGTCGCAACCTGTGTGCGACGCGTTGGTTCCTTCATGATCCGAATTGGGTTCCTCATGTCAGACACGGGGGGCGGCCACCGCGCCGCGGGCCGGGCGATCGAGGCCGCGCTGCACCACCGCCATCCAGACACGTTCGAGTGCGAGTACTTCGACGTGTTCCGGAGCTGTGGGATGCCCCCTCTCAACCGCGCTCCAGAGATCTACCCGTGGTGGGTGAAGCGCCACCAGCCTTCGTACGACCTGTTCGTGTCCGCCATCGATCGCACCATGGCCTCGCGGGCCGGACGGGGGACTCTCTCTCACCTCATCGGCCGTAAGGGACCGCTCGGCCGCGCCTATGCCACCTGGGCGGTGGCGGTGATCCTCCACGCCGGGTTCGCCGGGCTCGCCGTGGCCGCTCGTCGCGCCTCGGGCGTGCGTATTCCCCTCCTGACCGTGATTACCGACATGGCCTCCCCGCACAGCGGGTGGTTCCACCCGCAGGTGGACCGGTGCCTCGTGCCCACCCAGAGCGCGATCGAGAAGGGGCTGAAGCTAGGGATGCCTCCAGACAAGCTGCGGCTCGTCGGCCACCCTGCCCACCCTAAGTTCGCGCTCGTTGCGAAGACGAGGGCCGAAGCCCGGGAGGAGCTTGGCTGGGACCCGAACCTTCCCACTGCGCTCGTGGTGAGCGGGGCGGAGGGGATGGGGGGGATGGAAGCGCTCGGTCGGTCGCTCGATGGGCTGGGGGCGCAGCTGGCGATCGTGGCCGGGAAGAACGAGGCTCTCGCCGCCCGGCTGCGCGAGATCTCGTGGAAGAACCCAACCCACGTGTACGGGTTCGTGACGAACATGGAGACCCTCATGAAGGGAGCGGACGTGCTCATCGGCAAGCCCGGACCCGGGGTGATCGCCGAGGCGGCCATCATGGCCCTCCCGATGATCCTCACCGGCGGGATGGCGAACGAGCTGGCCAACGTACGGTTCGTCACGGAGGCTGGAGCAGGCGTGTACGCGAAGACGCCGGACGAGGTGCGCACCATCCTCGCGGCGTGGGTGGCCTCCTTCGCTGACCGCGCCCGTCACGCGCAGAATAGCCAGAGGATTGCCTACCCCAATGCCTCGCTTGACATCGCCGACGAGATCGCCGCTCTGGCGCGAGAGCACGCGTCGGCAGCGGCTTCTGCCTGACGGCGTGGCCTCTCCTCGTGCGCGGCGCCTCGTCCTCACCGCGTGCGGCTTCCTCTGCGTGGGGCTGGCCGTGCTCGGCTGGATCCTGCCCATCATGCCCGCCACGCCGTTCCTCCTCCTCGCCGCATGGTGCTTTGCCCGCAGCTCGCCACGCCTCCACATGTGGCTGCATGGGAACCGCCTGTTCGGCCGGTACCTGCGCGACTACGAGGAAGGGCGGGGCCTCCCCTGGACGTGGAAGGCCGCGACCCTGGCTCTGATCTGGGGATCCGTAGCGTTCTCCGCAACGTTCATCGCCCGTGCGACGTGGCTGCGCTTGCTCATCGGCGCGATCGCCCTAGGGACGACGTGGCACATCCTCCGCCTGCCCACCCGCCGCCGGTAGGCCCACTTCACCGCAGAGCCCGCCCAGAACAGGCGGACCAACAGACAACCACAAAGTACACCAAGGGCACGAAGACGTGCGGTGACATCGGGCTTCAGAGGATTGCGCGTCTTCGTGCTCTTCGTGCTCACCTTGGTGGCCTTGGTGGTGTGGCTCGGTTTTCCTCCGCTTACTCCGGGGGGGAGTGCGGGGCCTTCAGGTTGCGTCTCCATTGCGCAGTGCGTCGAGGCGGGCTCTGCTCTCGTACGGTCGGACGAAGTCCCGGTAGTCCTGTTCAGGGATCGGCCGCCCCAGCTTCGCCTCGATCTCCGCGCGGCTGACGATCCGGCTCGCCAGCTTGTCGCAGACGTACTCAGCACAACTGGCGCAGTGGGCCAGGCCCCTCCCGAGAACGCACGCCCGGACCGGGCAGCGCGCATCCACCAACCGCGGGTGCTTCGTGTCAGGGGTGAGGCAGCCGTCGCAGCGGATCGTCGCGGCCGGGATCCGGAACCCGTAGTAGGTGAACCAGCCATCGCTGATCTTCTTCTGATCTGCGCGGCCGTGGATGTTCAGCGTGTAGGCAAGGCAGAGATCGCACCGGTACCCGCACCGCGTCAGAATGCCCGTTATCGCCCCTCCTAGTACGGAATCGAACTGATCCGGTTCAGCTTTTCCAGCCGGTGGGTGGCCCGCACCTGGCGCACGGTGCCGGAGAGGCCGCGCACGACGAGGCTGTCCGTGGTCGCGCCGCCGCCGGAGTACTTCACGCCGCGGAGGAGCTCGCCATCCGTGATCCCCGTCGCGGCGAAGCACACGTTATCCGACGCCACCAGGTCGTCCATCGTCAGCGTGCGGTCGAAGTCGTACCCCATCTCTCGACCCCGGCGAAGCTCTTCTTCGTCCCGGGCGAACAGCTGCCCTTGGATCTCTCCCCCCATCGCCCGCAGGGCGCACGCCGCCAGCACGCCCTCCGGAGTGCCGCCGATCCCCAGCAACACGTCGATCCCCGACTGCGGCCACGCGGTCATGAGCGCTGCTGCAACGTCACCGTCCGGGATGAGCCGGATTCGGGCCTTGCAGCGGCGGACGTCGGCGATGAGCCTCTCGTGGCGGTGGCGGTCGAGGATGATCACCGTCAGATCGTCCACCCGGTCTCCCTTGGCGCGGGCGATCGCGTGGAGGTTTGCCTCCACCGGTGCGGTGATGTCCACCTTGCCCTGGGCCGCGGGTCCGACGGCGAGCTTGTTCATGTACACGAACGGTCCGGGATCGAACATCGTCCCCCGCGGGGCAATGGCCACCGTCGAGATCGCGTTCAGGTTTCCGGTGGCGAGGGGGCGCGTTCCGTCAATGGGGTCCACCGCGATGTCCACCTGCGGTGGGGCTCCGGTACCGACCCGTTCGCCGTTGTAGAGCATGGGAGCCTGGTCTTTCTCCCCCTCCCCGATGACGACCTCCCCGTCCATCTCGACGCTGGCGAGCATGAACCGCATCGCCTCGACGGCGGCCTGGTCGGCGGCGACCTTGTCCCCGCGGCCCATGAACCGTCCGGCGGCCAGGGCTGCAGATTCCGTTACCCGGACCAGCTCCAAGGCCAAGTTGCGCGTGGGCGTGGTCACGATGGTCTCACCGCGCTACTGTAGCGACCTCTCTCCCTGCCGCCAACCTGCCGTTCCCAGCGGCCTCGATCGCCTGAGGAACCCATGAAGCGACCCGGGAAGCCTCACGAGGTCTCGGATCGAGTTCAGCCTGTAACTCCTAGACCTCTTGGCTGTCTCAGATTGGCTGTCTCAGAGACCACGCGGGCTAGCGAGCGTCCCAGGTGACGATCGCGAGGTCGTCGAGACCGGGAACGATGAACTGAACGTGAGAAGAGGTCGGCCAGCGCACGGTGCTCCGGGGGTCGTTGTGAAGGCGAAGCACGGGTCGAAGCTGCGTCTGCCCGTCTTCATCGGTTACCCACATCCCCGCTGCGGATGGGGGGGCGACCGGTCCCCCGGGTACGGCATCGGGAGGGTTGTGCAGTTCGCCAATCCAGAACAGAGTTACGGGTGCGACTGCCGGGTCGCTCATGTCGAGGATCTGGAAGTCGTATCCCCAACCTGGGTTGAGCACGAGGTGCATTCGGCCTGCCGAGAGATCGTAGCCGACAACGACCGCGTAGTGGTTGGGGAAGATCCCCCCGCTGCCTCGCCAGTCGAACAGGATCACGTGGGGCACGCCTTGGCGGACGAGGTCCACCGACCGCGTGAACACGGCGCTCAGGCTCCCGCTCAGCGTTCCCATCGCCGCGCCGCTGGGGTAGCGGGTTTCGATGTACGCCTGCAGGCCGGGGGTGAACGACCATGGCCAGGTGAGACCTTGTCGCACGCCGCCCCAGGTCACAGTCGCCGTCCCCATGAGGCGGTGGATCTCCCGGATGGCCCCGTCGGGATTCTCCCCGACGAGCCGGTAGCCGTGGCGACGGTCGTGGTAGAGAAGGAGCAACCGCGCTGCCTCCGGCCCGCAGCCGGCAGGGATCTGCGTCCCGTCCGCGCCCGAGAGCCACGTCGGTCCCAGGGGCGGGATTCCCGTCAGGAGCATGCGCTCCGGGGGGGGCGCTGTTCGGGCAGCGAAAGCGCCCCCGCCGATGATGGAGGTCAGGGCGATCAGAACTCGAAGGAGGACCTTACCGCTCATGCTCTCTGTCTCCTGGGGTCTCCCACGTTCCCAAGCGCGCTCCTTGGGCTTGGTTGGACGTGGACAACGATCCGGTTCTACCTTAGCGCTATACGATCTAGCTTTCCAGGGTCTGTCTTCTCTTGTTGGCGTACATCTCGGCATCCGCGACCTCGAGAAGCTCGCGGATCGTGCAGGGGTGATCTGGATTCCAGGTTGCCCATCCCATGTCCATCGCAATCGGGATCTCGGGGAGATGCTCGCGGTTCCACAGCTCGATCGCCGTGGTCAGTCGTTGCACCACGGCGTCCATCGGAGCTGCCGTTTCGGGGAGGACGATCAGAAACTCGTCTCCTCCATAGCGGACGACCCAGTCGCTTTCGCGCAGCGTTTGCCGAACGAGGCGAGCAATGGCGTGCAGGACCTCGTCTCCCCGGGTGTGCCCGAGCTGATCGTTCACCCGCTTGAACCCGCGGAGGTCGGTCAAGAGGAGGGTGAACGAGCGCTTGTAGCGTTGGGAACGCTTGAGTTCAGTGAAGATGGTCTCGTCGAAGTAGTGCCGGTTGAGGAGCCCGGTGAGAGGGTCATGCATCGCCTTCTCTCGCAAGAGTTTCTCGGTGTGGACTTGCTCACTGATATCGAACAGATCCACCAGATGGGCCTGGCGCTGCTGGTACTCCAGGGGGTAGGAGCGTACGAGGAGCCACAACGGGCTCGAGTCTTTGCGAATGCCGCGGGCTCTGACTCCCGCTCGTTGAGCGCCATCGCGCGGCTTCAGGATCGCCGCCCGCTCGTCAGGGTGGATGAGCTGCCACCACGGGCGCATCGCCAGCAGCTCCTCCCGGGAGTAGCCGAAGAGGTCCACAACCCGTCCGTTCACGTAGGAGAGGCTCTCCCCTTCGGTCACGAGGAACCCGGCCATGCAGTGTTCCGCCAGAATGCGGAACACCGACTGATCCGGATCGAGATGCCCCTTCCTCTCAGCGCGACCGAGGAGGACCCAGGCCATCCGTGCCGTTTCCCCCAGAGCGCGAAGCGTAGACGAATTTGGGCGGGCTCCGTCGCGGGGATCGTCCACAGCGATCGCTCCGATGATCCGCCCACCCTCCTCGATCGGTGTGAGGAGCACATCATCTTGGTGCCATCCTCCGAGCGCGATGAACCGACGGCGGCTCCTCACGAGGGGGGAGATCGCCCCGGATTCCGATCCAGCGGGGATGTAGTAGGAACAACCGAGTTTGTGGCACGGAGAGAACCGGGCTGCCGCGACCGTGCCTCTGTCTTCGAGGAAGCGGCGGAGGATCGCTTCATCGTCAGGTGCAAGGCCCCGGGCTGCGTACGCCACGACATGGGAGCAGCTTTCCGGTCCCGTTAGAGGTTGTTCATAGACGCTGACGACGGCTCTCCGAAACGGTGTTCGTTGCAACACTGCATCGGCGATGAACCCAAGCACGGCGGGCAGCGATCCGTTCGTCGGGGCTTCGTTCCACAACGGGGATACGCCTCCGTGCACCGGTCGTTCCGTCACGGGTGTGTCTCCGCCCACGGCGTGCCAAGTTTAAGGCGAGATATAGGGGTGTGCCAGTCGAAGGTGGAACGCCTCACATGCGGGTCTCCACGAGGAGAGCACACGAGGTAGGCCACATGATTGGGACGAATGTCCCGTGGCGGATTGAACCGATGCCTTGGGGAGGAGGTCCTTTTGTCCTAGGGTCACCGTGAACTCAACGTTGAGGGGGTGCCGCGGTGGAACTTCACGAGTGGTTGTCGGTGTACCAGGCAGCGAGTGTGGCGGCGGCCAACAAGGAGCGCACGTACTGGAGTTCGATCGGGACGTGTCTGGTGTCCAGCGTTCTGCTTCTCATCCTGGGCGTCGCGCTCGGGATCGGTGTCCTCGACGACGTCTACAACGGGTACGTCACGCCGCCAGGCCTGCGGTGTCTGACCACGGTGGTGGCGGCGTTCGGGGCTCTGATCAGCGTGTACTGGCTCTCCATCCGACACCGGTTGTCGCGCGAGGTCACCCACTGGCAGGGACTTCTCAGGCAGATCGAGGGGGAGTTCGCCGGGGCGGAGTTCCACCGTAGCGCCCTCCGTCTCCTCATGGGACAAGCGGTCCGCGTCCCCACGGTCACGCCGCACTTCGACGAGTGGTACCCGGGAGCCACGCGCCTGGGGTGGTTCTCACGCGCCCTGGCGAGCCTTTCGGTGGTCCTCCTCCCCACGGCGTTCCTCGGTGCCTGGATTGCCCTCGGAATCCTGCCGTGGGCCGTGCGGTAGCCGGACAGCTCAGGGTCCGTCCCAGCCGAATCGAGAGAGGTCGGTCCGCCCGTCGGGACTGAAGGCCACACCCTCCGCTTCGAGGATACGCTGTTGTTCCTCTCCCACACTGCACTTGCCTTGCGCGTTGATCACCCGCTGCCATGGGACGGGGGGGTCCACCCTCGTTGACCTCAGTGCAGCCAACGCATACCCCACCGTGCGGGCCCCGCAGCCGGCCCACGCCCCGATGTCCCCGTACGTGGCCACCTTCCCGCGGGGGATCTGGCGAACGAGATCGTAGATCCTGCCGTAGAGCGCGCTCACCTTCGCCACCACGAACGCGCAGCGGGGACGGACAGCGCGGGCTTCCGAACCTCGCTCGGCGCGTCCACGCCCAAGTGTCTGAACGCCCGCCAGTTGAGGTACACCGCCGCCGCGTACAGGACTGCCGTGCACGGGAAGAGGTACGAGAACCCGAGCGCCACCTGGAGGTACCCCGAGGCGAGCGATCCAAGTGCCCATCCCGCGTTCCACGCCACCATGAGGATTCCGTTCATCCCGCTCCGCATCCCAGGGGGAAAGAGCTCCATCACGAGGAGAGAGAATACCGGACCGGCGAGGTTCATGAGTGGGGTGCGGATAAGGTACCCCATCGCGGCCCAGGTGAGCGTAGGTCCAAACCCCCACAGGAGAAGGAACGGGAGCGACAGACCTTGGGAGAGGACCACCGTCCGCCCGCGGCCGATGCGCGCGGCGAGGGCGGGCGCGGCAAAGCTCCCCAGGCCCATCAGGAGCGCGTTGATCGCGAACAGCGTGCCCAGCGCGGGGTCGGAGGCCGAGAACTTGAGCCGGAAGAAGATGTTCGCGAACGGGATCACGAGACCGGCCCCAAGGCCAATCGTCGTCTGAATCGTCACCAGCCGCAGGACGAGGGAGCGCCGGGCGAGCACGTCCCCGAGCCGCGGTCGCTCCCAGCGTCCGGACCCGGTGATCCGCGAGATGGGAACCATCGCCACGAGGTAGAGGGCAAACGTGCAGAGCAGCGCCGCGCGGTAGGCGAGGACTCCCTCTGAAGGGAGGTCGAACGCCTGGGCGAACAGGCCGGGGAGAACTCCGCCCAGCGCGGACCCCGCCATTCCCGAGAGGATGCTCGCCCCGGCCTGGAACCCGAACAGGTGCGCCCGATCCCGGTCTCCCACTGCGGCAGCGAGGAACGGGGCCCCCACGACCCCGGCCAGGGTCGCACCCACGCCGGCGAGGATCCGCGCCCCCACGAGCGGCAGTCGGTCGGGAAGGAGGCACAGGGCGAGAAGCCCCCCTGCCTGCAGGATCATCCCGATGAGGATCGCCCGCCGGTACCCGAGCTTGCCCGCGACGAGGCCGAATGGGAGGGCGAGGGCCATCGTGGCGAACGCGGGGATCGAGGCGAGGATCCCCATGAAGTCCTGTCCGTAGCCGAGCGCGCGCAGGTAGAGGTTGAACTGGAGCCCCTGGATGCTCCCCACGAACCCGGCGAGGATCGAGCTCAGAAGGAACAGCCGCGCATCGCGCGGGTAAGCCACCACGCGGCCGAAGTAGTTCACGGGCTGAGGATCTCGGCCTCGAGGAAGTCTGCCACCGTTTCCGGATCGAGGGGCAAGACCTCGACCCCGTCCGGGACGCGCACCGGGCGATCGGAGATCACGGCGAGCACCGCGATCCGCCCCGCCAGCGGTTCCCCGGCGCGGTAGACCTCGATCTTCGGGAAGTCCGAGCCCTTGAACCCCTCGAGGAGGATGAGGTCCAGATCGCCCATGTACCGCTCGATGTACGCGTCCACCGTGGTTCCGTCGTGGTCCCAGAACAGGGCGCCGTGGAGGTCGGAGTAGAGGAGCACACGTTCCGCGCCCGCCTCGCGGTGGAGCTGGGTGTCCTTGCCGGGGTGGTCCGGCTCCACGTCTGGGGAGACGTGCTTGGCCGTGCCCACGCGGTAGCCGCGCTCGACGAGCACCGGGATGAGCCGGCGCAGAAACGTCGTCTTGCCGGAAGCCTTGTGACCAATGACCGCGATGACCTTCATGATCCCTCCGTAGGAGGATGTATTCTGGATCTCCCCGTCGTTGCACGCAACTCACCTCTCCCGCTGCGGTTGGGGTTCATGCACCGGGCGAGTCCTGTCCGTGCTTCGGACGAGGATCCTGCGAGGTCAGAGCTTGTTTCCAACGGAGATTCGGCTGTAGCGTCGGGCTTCATGCCCGACGGCGGCTCCTCGCGGACGAGCGCGAACGCGACACGCGCTCCGGAGCGGCCGTCGCACACAGGGTGCGACGCTACAGAACCTCATTCTCTGGGGCAGCCAAGGCGAGGATCTTCTGGTCGAGGACGGACATGGGGCGGGTGGCCGGATCCTCTCCGGGTCCATTCGAAGCGGCCTCGTGGACGTGGATCGTGAGCCGCTTGTGGGTGAACGCGTGGGATACCGTGCCCAAGAACCGCGCGCTCTGGAGGCCGTATCGGGCGAGCAGGAGGGGAAGCGCGTCCTCCCCCTCGGCCAGGGGGAACCCCCACAGCCCGCCCAGGGCCCGCCCGTTGCGTCTCTCCAGGACGAACCCGCCCGTCCGCCCGCGCAGGCCGAGGGCCACCGCCTCCACCGCCCGTTGGGTTCGCGTGCGCGGAGCGGGGTACCGCTCCGCGTCATCCCGACCGGCGCACACTCGCGCCACCGGGCAGGTGGGGCAGCGCGGGCTCTTCGGCGTGCACACGGTGGCCCCGAGCTCCATCAGGGCCTGGTTCCACTCCCCGGGGTCGCCACGATCGAGCAGCCGCTCCGCCTTCTCTTGCAGCCACCGGATGCTCGGCTCCTCCACCGTGAACAGGCGGGCGAGGACCCGGCGCACGTTCCCGTCCACCGCCGCCACCGGCTCTCCGAACGCGATCGAGGCCACCGCCGCCGCGGTGTAGGGCCCGATCCCCGGGAGTTCCTCCAGCTCCGCTGCCGTCGCGGGAAGCCCGGTCTCGGCCACGGTCTGGGCCAGCCGGTGGAGGTTCCGCGCCCGGCGGTAGTAGCCGGCCCCCGCCCACACATGCAGCACCTCCTCCTCGGACGCCCGCGCCAGGGTGCCGAGATCGGGAAACGCCTTCAGAAACCGGGTGTAGTACCCCCTGGCTTGCTCCACCCGCGTCTGCTGAAGCAAGACCTCCGAGACGAGGATCGCGTACGGATCGCGCGTCTCCCGCCACGGGAGATCCCGTGTGTTCGTCCGGTACCACGAGAGCAGAGCCCGTCTGAGTCTCTTCTCGCCGCAAGGCGCCTGCATGGGCGGAAGCCTACCCAGGCGTCCGCCCCTGGGCCACCGCAGCGCTTGGCCGCCATCGAGCGACCGCGCTACCATGAACCCCAAGGAGGAACGATGGACGAGACGCGGGCAAAGGTAAGGATCCCGGATCTTCTGGCGATGGTGGAGCGGGGGGAGAAGATCACGTTCCTCACCGCCTACGACTACCCGACGGCGCTGCTCGAGGACCGGGCGGGGATGGACATGATCCTCGTCGGCGACTCCGGGGCGATGTGCCTGCTCGGGCACAAGACGACCCTCCCGGCAACGATGGACTTCATGATCGCCATCACCGCCGCCGTGAGCCGGGCCGCCACGCGGGCGTTCGTGGTCGGCGACATGCCGTACATGTCCTACCAGCCCTCGAACGAGACCGCGATCCGCAACGCCGGCCGGTTCATCTCCGAGGGCGGGGCCGATGCGATCAAGCTCGAGGGCGGGGCGCGGATGGCGGAGCGGGTGGAGGCGATCGTGAAGGCGGGGATCCCGGTGATGGGGCACATCGGCCTCACCCCGCAAGCGGCGAGCGCGATCGGCGGGCTCAAATCCCAGGGTCGGAGCGCCGCCACCGCCAAGGCTCTGATGGACCACGCGAAGTGCCTGGAGGAAGCGGGCGCGTTCTCGATCCTCTTGGAGGCGATTCCCGCCAAGGTGGCCGAGGTGATCACCGGCCGGGCGAAGGTGCCTATCCTGTCCATCGGCTCCGGGCCAGCCTGCCACGGGCAGCTCCTGATCGTGCACGACATCCTGGGGCTGTTCGAGGCGTTTACCCCGAAGTTCGTGAAGAAGTACGCCGACGTGTCGTCGGTGATGCTCGGCGCGTTCCAGGCATACATCAAGGACGTGAAGGACGGCGCGTTCCCCGGCCGCGAGCACACCTACACCATTCCCAAGGAGGAGTGGGAGGAGCTGCAGAACCTCCTTCATGCCTAGGCAAACACTTCCGTGTGGGGCTAGAGGAACCGGAGGCAAGAGAGGACGAAGGCAGTACACATGAGACCCAAGCAGGATCCATGAGGTACTTCGTCGCAAGCGGCTATATCCCCTCACCTCACCCGCCCCGGCGGGCAGGCAACGTCGTGACCGAGCACCACTTCGGGGGTAGGTCGGGGCAGACCAGGAGGAGCATAGTCAAGGTATTCCAGCAGGAGGGTCTGTCGGTGCCGGGACTTGGAGAGACAGTCTTCCTCCGCCTGAACGGAACTGAACGCATCTCTGTGTTTGTCTACGGTCCCTACAGCGCATCGATCTTGATTGTAACTACAAGTCAGCGCAGAGCGTATCTGCTTGGGCTTGGCCTTCGTGCTGTACTAACGTGCTTTTTTGGCCTACCTCCCCTCGACACGTACGAGTCCTGCGGGTTCCTTCTTGAGCTTAGCCGGAGACCATCCCCGGAGATGGACGTAGGCGATCTTGCGCGTCTGGTCTCCTCCTCGACAGCTGCGGCTAGGGGAGGCGCCCAGGCTCTTAGGCAAGCTCTTGACTCAGGGACCGGGCTTAGTCATGAACAACTGCGCATAGGGTGTGGCATTCTGGCCAAAGCTGTCTCGCATCCTCGCCTGCTTGACGCACTCATGCATCTCGAGTACAGCCGAAGCCTTGTCTGGGGGTTCATGGTGGGGTCGTTCTACGAGAGTCACTACAGGCGTGAGAGGAAGACTATGGCCCGATACGACCTCGAACGTATCTACCTAGAGAGCCGCCTCAGGTTTGACTCTGCTTTCGTAGCAACTTTTCGTGGTCTGGAGTGTGTTCTCGGCAAGCCAACATTGAGCAATCGCAAGATCCCAGTTCTGCTTGCGAACCTTGACCGTGAGTTTGCCACGTCATTCTCCTCGAAGAGACACAGGGCATGGCACGAGGTCTTCTCCAGCCGAAGGAAGTGGTGGCGGTATGGAGATCTGATAGCACACTACCTCAAGCTGCGAAACTCGGTGTCCGCACACGGGAATCCCGCGCCGCCCTACATCGTCACGGAGGACCAGGTGTTGGAGGTTCAACTCCTCCTCGAACAGATGCTTGAGGCGATTCTCCTGCCAGAAGGACGCCATGAGAAGAGCTGAATACCCCGTCCCTCCTGCTCTGCTTACTGGATTGAGATGACCTCCCCCCCTTGACACCTGCGTATGATGGAAGTGTTGGGGGCTCCGGGAACCGCGAGTCTTGGGGAGGAGAGAGCTTCCCAACGTCTCACTGGAACTGCGACGGGGCTGTCCTCTATGGTTGGGGTCAGGTCTCGTTCCGTGCATACCTGAAGGCTACGAGGGCCTAGGGGAAAGAACTTTCATCCACTAAGCACTGTGGCAGAACTGGACGGGATTGGCTTGACCTGTTCGGGAGGCAGCTTTCCGCCCCGGGCGGTGAGGACGGACCTGTCGAGGGCGATCACCTGGGCCACCAGCATGCGGGGTCGCATGCGGGGTCGGGTCTTGTTCCGTGCATACCTGAAGGCTACGAGGGTCTAGGGGAAAGAACCTTCATCCGCTAAGCACTTTGGAAGAACTGGACGGGAGAAGCTCGACCTGTTCCGCGCTCACGCTGATGGTGGTGCATCGGCCTGCGTAAGAACCCGCTTCCCTAATCCCACTCCATGGGGCGGCGCTTCACTCTGGGCCCGACGTGGCGCAGCGCTCCTTCGTACGTGATCCTCGGTGGTTGAGCCACGGCTCCAGCGCATCGCGAACGATACGGGACCAAGAACAGAGACGTGGCCTCTGCCCCGGTCGGGTCTGCCTTCTGACCAAGGTGGTGCCTCCCGGCTCAAACACGGCCAAGACCCCCTCTGCAGACATTCCTCCGCCGATCAGCCCCTTGCTCTCCCACCTCGCACCCCGACACGCCCACCTTTGGAGCCGAACGTATTCGCTGCGCAACCTGAGGCGACCTGCCACGCATTCTGCAACCCAAGCAATTCTAACCTGCCGTCTCAACACCGTGCTCCACTCTCACCGGCACTATCCCTTGGGCCCGCCACGCCACTGCCCTCTACCTCTTGCCCATCCCAAGGCTTGTCTGCTGCGCAAACCCGCACAGGAACCCCCGTTGGCAGCGCCGCCGGCACCTGGCATAATGGGCCCCGATGAGGGGAAGTGCCCATGATCATCGAGACCGAAGGACTGACCAAGTACTACGGTAAGGTGCGCGGCGTCGACGACCTCAACCTCTCGGTGGCAGAGGGGGAGGTGTTCGGCTTCCTGGGCCCCAACGGGGCGGGCAAGACGACGACGATCCGCCTGCTGCTGGACCTCATCCGACCCACCCGCGGCACAGCGCGGCTCTTTGGGCAGGACGTGCGCAACCACGCCGCTGCGGCTAAGGCGCGCCTGGGCAACCTGCCCGGCGAACTCAGCCTGTGGGATAACCTCACCGGCTGGGAGCTACTTACCTTCGTGGGCACCCTGCGCGGTGGCCTGGATGGGCGCTGGGTGGACGAGCTGGCCACGCGGCTCAACCTCGACCTGTCGCGCCCCGTGCGCAACCTGTCGCATGGCAACAAGCAGAAGGTGGGGCTGATCCAGGCGTTCGCCCACAAGCCTGACCTGATCATCCTCGACGAACCAACACTGGGCCTCGATCCGCTGATCCAGCAAGAGTTCTACCAGCTGATCGACCAAGTAAAGGTCGAGGGCCGGACGGTGTTCCTCTCGTCCCACATCCTTCCCGAGGTGGAACGCGTCTGCGACCGGGTGGGCATCATCCGCGACGGACAACTGCTGGCGGTGGAGGCAGTGGCTGAGCTGAAGCGCAAGCGACGCCGGCAGATGGAGATCGCCTTTGCTTCGCCGGTGCCGCCCTCTGTCTTTGATCTGCCCGGCGTGCATGACATAACAAGCGTGGATAGCGGGCTGTGCTTCATGGTAGACGGTTCACCCGGCACCTTGGATGCGGTGCTCAAGCGCGCGGCCCAGTATGCCGTGACCGACATGTGCTACGAGCAGGCGACGCTGGAGGACGTCTTCCTGAGCTACTATCAGAAGGAGCGTGGCCACGATGCTGCGTAGCCTGTTTCTGAAGACGATCCGCGACCTGCGGGGCCAGATCCTAGGCTGGGGGTTGGGCACAGGACTGCTGGGTCTGTTCATCATCGCCCTCTACCCGGCCTTTTCCGACCAGATGGAGATGTACACCGAGATGTTCCAGGCCTATCCGCCAGCCTTCTCTGCTTTCTTCGGTGACCTGGCCAACCTGGCCGAGTGGTCCGGCTGGCTGAGCGTGGAGTTTTTCAGTTGGGTGGCACCAATCCTGGCCATCTTTGCCGTGGCGGCAGGCACCGGCCTCATCGCTGGAGAGGAGGAAAGGCGGACGCTCGACCTGCTGCTCTCGCAGCCGATCCGCCGCTGGCGGGTGGTGGCCGAAAAGGCTGCTGCCCTGGCCGTGGCGCTTGTGCTGGTTTGCCTGCTGGCGGCCACGTGCCTCGTCCTGAGCGCGGTGGCTATCGGCCAGACCGACGGGCTGGGCCGGCTGGTACTGACGACGATGGACATTGTGCCCATCACCCTGGCGTGTGGCACCCTGGCGCTGATGAGCTCGGTGGTCTTTCGCAGCCGCCGGCTCGCGACCTCGTTGTCCGTGGCGGTGGCGATCGGCTCCTGGTTTGTGGATTCGCTGGGGAAAGTGGTGGACGTGCTCGAGCCGTACAGGTTCCTGGCCCTGTTCCACTACTACAACGTCGGCACGATCCTGACCGGCGGCGGCGAATTGGCCAGGGCTGGGGTACTGCTGGGCCTAAGCGCGATGTTCGTGGCTGTGTCTCTAGTGGCGTTTCAGCGCCGCGACGTCTCGGTATAGCGGCGAGCCGGCAAGAGGCGACACGTGAACGATTCACTGCGCTCATCTAAGGTGGCGCGTAGGCCGTGGAGCTGGAAACGAGTCGTGCGCAAGGAGCCGGCGGAGTTCGCGCCCCGGGCTGGCGAGCGACTCCGTATGCGGGGGCGGGTCTTGTTCCGTGCATACCTGAAGGCTACGAGGGCCTAGGGGAAGGAACTTTCATCCGCTAAGCACTTTGGCAGAACTGGACGAGAGCAGCTTCACCTGCCCGGGCGCCTGTTTCCCGCAGGGCTTCGCTCCGGTGTGAAGCAAGCGCGATCGCCGCCCGGCTGATCGAGGATAAGGAGTTCGTCCAGGATCTGACGGACGTCGCCCCCATCGAGCACGCCCGCTGGGAACCGGGCGCGGACGCGACCATCTGAGCGCGTGATGCACGGGACAAGATCTGACCCCGAAGACTGACCCCGAAGATGCTGGACTCAGGTGGAGTACCCTCCGGACAACCCAGGGCGGTTCACCCCATCGCCGGCTCGCAAGCCGGGGAATCCGCCTCACTCCGCGATCGGCAGGTAGAGATCGAACACCCACTTCTCCGGGTCGGGTTCGCCCCACGTGAGCGGAGATTCCAGGCACTGACACCAGTTCGGCGGAGCGGTGTACGGGCTGTCCTCGAACCAGGCAACGAGCTCCTTCCACACCCGGCCGATGTTCGATAGTCCGGTGAACCGCGTCACGGCGTACTTGCCCCCCGGTACGTCCTTGACCTTGATCGAGCCCGTTGCCCTGACGTCGGGGCCGACGGGCAACCAGATCTCGTACCCGTAGTTCGGGCTCCCCGGCGATGGGTTCGGGTTGTTGAAACCAAAGGTCCGAACGGTTCGGGACTTCAGGTCCACGCCGATCGCCGCGGCGAACCCGGCGATCTGCCGCGCCGCCTCATCCTCAGGGTTCGTCCCGAACCCGTGTGCACTCGCCACCCGCATCGGCGGTAGATCGACAATCCGCACCTCTCTCAACGACATCGTCTCCTCCTTGTGTCTGTGCGCCGTGTTCGACGCAGCGGCCTGCTCTCGAACGGGGCCTCCGGGAGCCGCAGCTCCCTCAGGCAGCCTGTCTCCAGCGGTTCCCGCCCCGGCCGCCCACGGGTGACCAGTGTGTAACCCATAGGTGACATCTCCTGTCACCGAAGCAGAATGAAGCTTGGGTTCCCGATGCGTGCGGATCGGTTGCTGGTTCTGCTGGCGCTGCTCCAGGTAGGCGGGCGCGTGACGACCTCGCGTCTGGCCAAGGAACTGGAGGTCTCCCGCCGCACGGTGATCCGCGACCTGTACGCACTCCGCGTCGCGGGGATCCCGGTGATCGCGGAGAGGGGTCCGCATGGCGGGTGTGCGCTTGACCCGGAGTTCCGGAACCGCCTTCTCTCCCTCAACCGCGCTGAGCTGGCGGCGCTGCTCATGGCAAGCGTCCCGCAGCCTCTCGTTCAGCTGGGGGTAGCCTCCGACCTCAAGGGTGCACTGGCAAAGCTTGCCGCTTCACGGCCCGGCGCGGCAAGCGGGTTCGACGAATCGGCTCAGGCTAGGGTCCACCTCGATTCGGTCCCGTGGTCCGCGCCGCAGGAACCCGTCGAGCACCTTGCTGCCCTGTACCAGGGAGTGGCAGAAAGCCGCTGGATGCACGTCACGCTTCAGCGTGCCCAAGACGTCCGCTCGGGACGTCGAATCGCGCCGTACGGGCTCGTGGCGAAGGTCACGACGTGGTACGTGGTCTGGGCAGGCGAGGACGGCAGCCTGCGCGTGGATCGTGTGAGCCGCTTCCTCAAGGCCCATCTAGAACAGGGGAGATTCGTGCGGCCTCAAGGCTTCGATCTCGCTGCGTACTGGCGGGCATGGTGTCAGCGAGTGGAGGCCAACCAGATGCTCTTCTCGGTCACGGCCCGCGTATCGTCC
>DYGJ01000020.1:23121-24023 GCA_020724765.1 Thermotoga sp.
GCTGGGCTGAACACGTGGGGCACAGCACGGACCGTCCAGCTGGTGGAGGAGCCGGTCCCCCCCGGCTTCGCGCGGCCCCATGTCGTGCGGATCGCTTTCGGCTCGATCGAGGAGGCAAGGACGCAGCTCCTCGCGCTGGGTGGGAGCGTGGAGGTCCTGCAGCCGCTCGCACTCCGCCGCGCCCTTGCCGACTTCGCCCAGCAGACGCTCCGCGTCTACGGTGAGGAGCACATCGTTTAGGAGCCGCGAGTCACGCGCGCAAGCCAGGGTTCCCGCTTGCTCACGCTGTGCGCAGGTACTCCTTCACCTTGGTTACTTCGACCTGCCAGATGGTCCAGTCCTTGTACGACCGGAACCCCATGGCATGGTTGATCCTGAGCATCGGCGCGTTCGAGTTCGCATTCCCCGTCCGGATGAACTTCACTTCGGGCCATTCGCGGAGGACCCTCTCCACCATCGTCCCCTTGAGCCACTTCCCCAGCCCGTGCCCGCGGTACTTGGGGAGCACGCCCGTGTCTCCCTGCTGTAACACGTGCGGCAGAGCACGGTCGTAAAACACCTCCGTGTACCCAGCGAGTTCACCTGTGGAACGGTGGCGTGCGAACAGGGTTCGGCGATCGACCTTCCGTTGCTCTAGGGACTCCTGCTGCTGGTGGACGATCTCCGGCGTCCACACCTGATCCTCTACCTCAAGGTCGTCGCGAGGAGCGGTGTTCATCACCGCTCGGAGGGCACAGATCGCATCAACCTCCGCCTCCGGGTACGCCCCCTCCCACCAGCCGAGTTCGAACTCCTTCCGCGGGCCCTGTTCGCGCCACGCTTTCATCAGCGCGGGGTCGAGATCGACCAAGCTGAGCTGGTTGGTGCGTGATACCATGCCTCGCCGGGCCCCCAACCGCTCC
>DYGJ01000021.1:0-2972 GCA_020724765.1 Thermotoga sp.
CTCACGTGGGTGACCGGGGCCTCGTTCGGCCCTGGGGAGACGTTGATCATCACGTTCACGGCCCAGGTCAACGCTGACGCCCCCGTGGGCGAGGAGGCGCGGAACGTCCTGTGGGCAGGGGGCGTAGACGACTTCAACACTCCTATCCCTGCCGACTCCCGCGTGTTCGTACCCGCCGATGATGACCCGGATGACATGTCGGTTCTCAGGCTGATCGTCCGCCCTGCACCTACAGGGTCTCCAGGAACGGACGGCACCCGTTCTGCACGCGTGGCGGGATGGTGGACCGCCCTGGGGTTGGTGTTGCTGACCGGAGCGGTCGGGGCACAGCTCCGCAGAACCCGAAGGCCAGGGGCACAATGAGGACGTCCCGCCTCGTCCGTCGTCGACTGCTTGGAGGCTGGCTCCTTAGCCTTCTCGTGCTGGGCACTGCGGTCGTTGCCAGTGCCAGCGCCTCGCACACCATCGTCCTCCAGAGCGATCCTCCCCGAGCGGGAACCCTGTTCGGAACGGGCACGTACGAACCAGGGGAGCGCGTGCAGCTGACCGCCTTGCCGGCCCGCGGGTTCGAGTTCAGCGGGTGGTTCGAGGATGGAGAGGCCATTTCCTTCTCGCCCGCGTTGGAGTTCGTCGCCGATCGTGATCGAACCATCGTGGCACGGTTCCGACCTGCCCTTGACTTCGTGGGTATCACGGGCTCGGGCCAAGGCACCCTGACCCTCCTTCCTTCCATCGCCCTCGGGTCCAACCGCTTTGAGCTGCGGCCTCGTTTCCAGTTTGGAGCATCCCCCTGGGACCTCCGATTCGTAACAGCATTCGTAGGAGAGGAGTGGCGGGATGCCCAGGTCCACTTCACCGGGTCGTGGGAGAAGATCCGGTTCGGGGGAGGGGTGCTGTTCAACCCCGTCGGCCCGGCGTATCGGTCGGCGTACTTCATGGCCTCGGGCTCATGGGAGGACCTGCGTCTGGGGCTTCGTGTCACGCACTACCCCCTGTCGGGTTCTCCACCCGCTCCGTATCTGCTCTACGTTCTAACCCTGAGCACGTCGAGCCTCTCGGTCACCGCAAGAGGGGAAGAGCGCGACGGTCTGAAGTTCAGGGATGCTCTCGTGAGCGTGTTCGGCGTGAGCCTCTGTTGCGGCATTCAGGTCCAAGGGACCCTATCGTTCACCAAGGAGGGGTTCTCCTACGTTCGCGCAGCCCTTGTCAACCTGCCGTTCCCGTGCTGCGGTCTGTCCTTCGACGCTGCCGTCACGTTCACAGCGGACAGCAAGGTGGTCGAGTTCGCCCCTCGGTGGGACGCGCTCTGCGATGCCTGCCTCACGGTGTACGGCGACGTTCTGTGGGACCGGGACGCCTTCCGCTGGGATGGGTTCGCCCTCTACGGGTACAAGATCCGGTGCTGCTTCGGATCGTCCTGTTGTCCGGCGGGAGCAGGTGGGTATGTGGAGTTCTTGACGGCGTTCGATCCAGGGCGGGTCCCTGGTGGGTTCCAGGGGAAGGAGTTCGAGTACGCCAAGGTGGGGTTCTGCGGTCCCGGGTGCTGCGGGGGCGGGTACTCGTTCGAAGCCACCGCCTACTTCTCCCCCACGGGTGGTCTGTTCGGACTCTCGCGGTTCAAGATCGGCGGCGGAATTCCTCTCTTCGGGGGATGGGTGGTGACCCCTGCGCTGGAGATCGCAGACAGCGGAACATCGCTGATCCTTGGCTGGCAGTTCCGTTTCTAGAAACGCTGCCCGCTCCAGCTACTGGAAGCCTCAATAGGGGTTAATAGGGTTAAGCTTGTTGAACCTGGTCCCCCCTAAACCCGGCTACCCCCTCCCAAGCCATGAACCTCTCGGAGTCCCAACAACGGACTCCCGCAGGTTGTCTCCCATGACGCATTGCGGATCTGCACGCACGGCCCGCCACTAGTGTCGTTGATCTCCTAGACACCTTCCAGAATAGGACAATCCACGAAGTATGTAGTCGGTGTCACGGAACAAACTCCTCGCGGAGAACCACGCGCTTCTGTTTGCTGGCATACCACCTGCCGCTTCGAGAACGCGAGGGAGCGCCACCATGGGGCTCATGATGGCACGACCCTTCGGCATGTGCGTGCTCGTCTTGCTCGCGGGTGCTGTCTTCGGGACGGGGAAGAACCTTCCACCGCGCGCAGAGATGATGGTGGTGAACGTGACGCTCGGCGTACCGGTGTCACTCACGCTGAAGGCTTCCGACCCGAACGGGGATCCCCTGACCTACACCATCCTCGGCGGGCCCTCCCACGGGCAGTTGGATGGGGAAGCCCCCCACCTGACCTACACCCCCGAACGTGGCTTCGTGGGAGTGGACGAGATCCGGTTCGCAGTGACGGACCCGTACGGAGCGTTCGATCTCGGAACGGTCAGGCTGCAGGTTTCCCCCGGAATCACGACTCACCGCATCGGCCAGCCCGATCGATCCTCCGAAACAAGCTTGGCCAGTCTGGCGGTGGACCTCGTGAACTGGGGAGTGCAGGCCTGGTACATCTTCACTGAGCTCAGTCCTGGATTCTCTGTAGGACAACCCATCCCCGTCCTCCTCCCCCCAGGAGGGGAGCCGTTGTGGGTGGGGATGTGCCATGTAAGTCGTGGGGAAGCGCGGTTCGTCTCGGTCGCCACCGATTGGAACCCTTTAGGTCGGCTGCACGTGTACACCGATTCCTGCGCCCCGGGGTCCTACATCCTCACGGTGGTCAAAGACCAGCAGGCATTTTCATTTCTGATCGCCCTGGGGAATGGTCCCGGCGTTCATCTGGTAGCAAAACAACCTGAGTAACGGCAAGGAGGTCAGCAATGTCTCTAGGCAGACGAATCGCAGTGTGGATGGCCGCGGCCACGATAACGCTGGTCGGGTGGTCAGCCAACGCTCCCATGCAAGTGGTGTTCGTGCAGTTCGACTCCCCCGCTCTGTTCCTTCTCGCGGGAGGAGACCCCGATGTCGCGTACACG
>DYGJ01000021.1:2982-5940 GCA_020724765.1 Thermotoga sp.
CCTCGAACCGCCCACACAGGGCACGCTCGTGGGGATTCCCCCAAACCTCACCTACATCCCCCGCCCCGGCTTCTCCGGGACGGATTGGGTTCATTACCTTGTCCAGAGTGAAACCGGTCAGTGGGATCTCGGCACGGTCCAGCTGATCGTCCTCTCGCCAGGTGCAACGATGAGCCCATTCGTACTCACATCCGAGGGGGAGATCGTCCTGTCTGGCCCAACCTTTGCAGTGGACAGCCACAAGTTCATCTTCGGCATCCAGGCACGGTTCACCTACTTCGAGCAGGGACTTCGCGCCATTTGGACCCAAGATGGGTTCACATCGTTCGTGGGTACAACGCGCACTGAACTCGAAGGAACTTGGCCCAGCCCGTGGCGCCTTCCCATCACATCCACACTGGACTTCGACCCCACGATCCCAGGTCTGAATTCGTGGACCCTCAACGCGACCGTGAACCTTCTCGGCGCTACCTGGGCCTACACGTTCTACCTCTCGGGAACAGATCCTCAAACACCGTCCTACTCTTCCTTCCAGGTCCAGGGAACCGTGGGGCCGTTCACGTTCGATAGCCGCACCACGTTCGTCACGCTCACTCCCACGTTCAGCGAGCAACGCCTGGTTGTGAAGGGACCGTGGATCTGTCAGGGATGCCCCACGAACTGGGAACTGGAGTTCGTGCAGACGAAGGCCGGGTTCGATCACCTGAGCTTCCTGATCAAGGGTATCGAGATCCCCTGTCCCGGGTGTGGGAGTATCCAGACGTTCTTCGACTTCAAGGTCACGTTCACCGTAGAGGAAAAGAGGATCGAACCGGCGCTACGCATCACCTCAGGCTGGGTGGCGTGTATGAAGCCCTTCGTTTCTCTCGCCACGCCCACCGGTGGATTCGGCCTTGAAGGGATCGACCTCTATGGGATCGAGATCAAGTGCGAAGCACTCGGAGGGTACACCCTCCGTCTGGTCACGTCGTTCAACCCGCTGAAGGACGCTGAGGTCACGGGCTACGCGCAATTCTTCGAGCTATGGCAGCTTGAAGGTCCGATCGTCCCGTGCTGCGGAAATCCAGGACGGTTCCAGCTCTCTGCGTACTTCAAACGTGAAACGGGAACCATATTTGGGTTCGGAATGGGGAACCTCATCCTCTACTTCCCCATCTCCCGCGAGGTGCTCGTCAACGTCGGCCTCAAGTTTGGAGAAGCCGACCCGTTTGACCTGAATAAGACCTGGATCCTCACCACGGGTTGGAAGGGGCTGTTCTAAGCGTCCCCAGCGAGGAAGAGTTCGCGGAACGCTGAGAGCACAGCTCGACAGGAGCCGGGGATGAGAACGTGATGGTTCCCGAGGGGCTCGCGGAGCAACCGCTCGATCGCCCCCCGCGGCATCTTGAAGCGGAGCTGAGTGCGGCACAGGTCTTCCCGTCTGACGGGCTCGGAGAGGACGTTGCCTTCGACGAAGAACCCTTGTCCAAGATCCCTTCCGCCAAACCGAACGAGGGTGTACGCGCCGGGTTTGACCTCTCCCGCCACGGCCAAGCCAAGGCCCGACTCGAAGTGAGTGCGAAGAACGTGCGAGCAGGTAAGCGCCAACGGCACCGTGCAGTGAGCTAGCGTCAGAGTTTCCCTTTTGAGGTCTACATCTGCGGGGTTGGCGAGGAACCCCGGGCCACCGGTCAGTTCTTGGGCAACCATCAACGCCAGCAAGGCAGGCAGATCTCCCTCGCAGCCGCCGGGAAGGCCGACTTCGGACAGGCGCGACAAGGCCCAGCAGGCCGTCATCCGGTGGGGGAGAAGCCCAAAGCACGCAATGGACAGGGCATCCAGGTGCTCTTCCTCGACGATCCGGAGCAGGGCCGCGTGAACGCGGGCACCCATCTCCCGCTCCTCCTCGCCCACCCCCTGCCCGATCCCCTCCACCGTGGAGGAAGGCCGTGACGGGACTCGTTTCAGGACTTCTTCCAGTGGGATCGAGACAACTTCGACCTCAAGCCTTTCCTGAAACACCGAAGGGGCCGGCGAACTCGCCACGAGCCACGGGGACGGGGCCCCGATCAGGCCAACCCGCCTGCCACGCAGGCCTCGAGCAAGAGCGATCGCCCCCGTAAACACGGATAGGCGACGGGCGTCGGCACCGAGATGGACCAGTTGAACTATGCGGCCATCCTGCCGAAGGCGGGCCGCGATCTCGAGAGCAGCGGGAAGGGAGTTGTGCCCAGGATGGGACAGGAGGATGATCGGCCCGCGGGTCTTCTCGGCAAACGCGACGGCCTCGCCCTCCGTCCCGCCGGAGAGCACGAGGAGGACGTGGGCGGGCTCAGAGGCGATTGTCGTACGATCGGCAGAGAGGATCTCCACCTGGCCATGCCCCCAAAACGCCTCCGCCAAGGGACGGAACAGACTCTCTACCGCACGATGGAACCCGGACACGAGCGGTAGCACCGGCAATCGGGTCGCAGACATCTCTCCCCTCCCATCGTAGTGCCAGGGAAGCAGGACCCGCGAGGATGGAGCCTCGCTGCGGCGCCCCGCGTCCAGAGAACCCCCAGGGGAGTTGGGCACGAACACACGCTCGATCGTGGCCCCAGGTGGATCTCTTGTTCCTCGCCCTGTTCAACCCCTACCCGAGGCACCTCTTTCCCGCTCGAGGAGCGCTTCGCTCCGACGACCATCGGGGCGGTTCCACGGACCACGGGGGCCTTGGCCTCGAACTCGAGAACGTCCGCCACCTCCCGAACGACCGTCGCCAGAAGCCGGCGCCGGACACGGGCGGACATCACTCGACCGAGAGGGCGTGCCCCTCGACGTAATAGCCCCGGCTCCCCTGAAGCTGATCGAGGAGCTTCATCAGGACTTCATCCACGTGCCGGCCATCGTTGGAGAGATAGGCGAACCCGACAACAGCCCGCTTGGGGTCATCCAACCCGTCCAGTTCGGCCGCCGACACACTGAACTCGCGCCGGG
>DYGJ01000021.1:5950-23762 GCA_020724765.1 Thermotoga sp.
GAGGACGCCGGCCACCACCGATCGTTTGTCCTTGAGGGTCTGCGCTCCGGGAAGCCTCAGCTGCACCTGAAGCAGGCCCACCGGCATCGGACCTAGACCGGGATCTCCTCGACGGTGTAGATCTCGAACGTGTCTCCGGGCTGAACGTCGTTCCAGTCGCGAACGCGAATCCCGCACTCGCGTCCGGCCTGCACCTCGCGGACGTCATCGGTGAATCGCTTGAGGGATGCGATCTCGCCCGAGAACACTTCGTCCCCATCGCGATAAACCTTCACCTTCCCCGTCCGCACGACACGACCCGAGCGCACCGAGCACCCCGCGATTCGACCCACGCCGTCGATGTCGAACGTCTTCAGGACCTCAACCTCGCCGACCTTCGTCTCGCGGAACTCGGGCCCCAACAGGCGGCGCAACGCACGCCCCACATCCTGAGCGAGGTCGTAGATAATGTCGTAGGTCCGTACCGGAACGTTGCGCTGTTCGGCGAGACGCGCGGCCTTGCCGTCCACCTTGACCGCGAACCCCACGATGAGGGGCTGCATGTCCTGTTCAGCGGATGCAAGGAGAACATCCGTCTCCGTGACCGGGCCCACCCCGGCATGAAGGATTTCCAGCTCAACTCCGTCGGCTTTGAGGTTTCCCAGCTCGTGCTTCGCCGCTTCGAGCGCTCCCGCGCTGGCCGCCTTGAGCACGACCACGAGCTGCTTCGTCTGGGCCACCTGGATGAGTTCTTCAAACGTCTTCGGGGGCCGGGCGGCACGACGTTCGTCCGCAGTGGCCCTCGTCCGTCCCTCGGCGATGCGGCGGGCCTCGTTCGGGTTGTCGCTGTACTCAACCCTCTCCCCCGCTGCCGGAACGCCGGACAGCCCAAGCACCACGGCAGGCATCCCCGGTGTGGCAGCGGCGAGCCTCTCGCCCCGGTAGTCGAGCAGCGCGCGGATCCGACCTGAGGTTCCCCCCACCACGATCGCATCCCGCTCGCGAAGGGTGCCGCTCCTCACGATGACCGTCGCCACCGGGCCTCGCCCCGGATCGAGGCTGGACTCGATGACCATCGCCTCCAGCTCGCCGTTCGGATCCCCGTAGATGCCCTCCATGTCGGAGAGGAGGAGGATCATCTCCAAAAGGTCATCCACCCCTTGCCCGGTGAGGGATGAGAGGGGGACCATCACCGTTGACCCTCCCCACTCCTCGGGCGTGTACCCGAGCTTGGCGAGGTCTTGCAGGACGCGATCTTTGTTCGCGCCGGGCTTGTCCATCTTGTTGATGGCGACGATGACCGGCACCCCGGCCGCCTTGATGTGATCCGCCGCCTCCAGAGTCTGGGCCATCACCCCGTCGTCCGCCGCCACGACGAGGATGGCGATATCCGTGATCTGCGCCCCCCGGGCGCGCATCGCCGTGAACGCGCGGTGCCCCGGGGTGTCAATGAACGTGATCGCCCGGCCGTTCACCGTCGCCTGGTAGGCACCGATGGACTGGGTAATCCCACCCGCCTCGCCTTCGGCGACATGCGCCTTGCGGATTGCGTCGAGGAGGGTCGTCTTCCCGTGATCGATGTGCCCGAGCACGGCCACGATCGGCGGCCGTGGCTTCCCGTGCCGCTTGGAAGGGGGTTCGGGCTCGGCTGGCGAGGGAGCCTCGGCCGCAGTCGGGGCGGGCCGGTCCCGGAAGAACTCCCGGATGAGCTCGGCTTCCTCGTCCGTAACCGTGTTCACCGCCCTCAACCCGGGCATCCCCAACTCGACGAGGGCCTCGAGGAGATCTTTCGAGGGAATCCCCAGGTCACGGGCGATCTCGTACACGCGCTTCTTTGTCAAACTCCCCCTCCACAGGACGTCACGCCGGCGTCAGCCGGTACCGTCCCTTCTTCCGTCTCCGAGCGAGCACCCGTCGTCCAGCTGGGGTCCGCTTCCGGGCCAGGAACCCGTGAACGCGGTACCTCCGCCGACGATGGGGTTGGAAAGTGCGTTTGGGCATGAGTTCCTCCTTCTCGTCTTCTTACCGCAGCTCCTCCCATTCTCCCCTGGTTTTGGCCAAGGCGCAACTCACAGGCTATTCCAGGAGCTGAGGTGAAAGGAGATCCTGTACACATCGCCAGCGGGTGCGACAAATCGAGGGGAAAGCCCCGTGCTCAGCGAGCCAGGCAGAGAGGAGAGCCCGAACCTTGGGCTCGCTGGGGTAGCCCCAGCCGAAATCCCCGTACTGGCGGCGCAGGCCAACGACGTACCCGTCCCTCACCACCTTGGCAAGCAGCGACGCCGCGGCCACCGCAGGATGATCCTGGTCCGCCTTGGGAACCACCGTGATCGCATCACGGGGGAGCCCTGACTGGAAGGATAGGGAATCGCTGAACTGCGGGATGGCCCGCGGGCCGACCGGGGTATCCACAACGACGCGAGCCGGAGAAAGCGCGGTGACGAGCGCGAGGACGGCGTCGCGTTCGAGGGACGTCAGGCTCTCCCGATCCACCGCCGACGCCGGGATGACGACAACCCGTCCGCGGGCGCCGGACCGAGTGATCGCCCTCACCAAGGCGATCCGCTCCTCACGCGCGACCTGTTTCGAGTCCCGCGCTCCCAGTCCCCAAAGATCTTGCAGCTCCTCTTCCTCGACGCAGATCCCCGCCACGATGAGGGGGCCCAACACTGCCCCCCGTCCCGCCTCGTCCACCCCAAGAACGGTGGCCATATCACCGCCAGTACTGTCGGTGTCGCCGCCACCGCCACCAGGAGACGAGCCCAGGAACCACCTGGCGCCGTTTGAAGGGAAACACAAGCAGCACCCCGGCGAGAAACCCCCCGATGTGGGCAAACCACGCCACGCCTCCCATTCCCCCGAGGTCGACGATCCCCGAGAAGAACTGCACGATGAACCACAGCCCGAGGAGAATGAGGGCCGGGATCTCCACAAGGTGGAGGAAGAAGAACAGCGGGACCACGGTCAGGACCCGCGACCACGGGTAGAGGACGAGGTACGCCCCCAGAACCCCCGCGATCGCCCCCGATGCCCCAACCATCGGCACCGTCGTCCGCGGAAACACCGCCAGCTGCAAGAGCGCTGCTCCGGCGCCCGCGAGGAGGTAGAACAGGAGGAACCTCCACCGCCCCATCGCCGCCTCGACGTTGTCGCCAAATACCCACAGGTAGAGCATGTTCCCCAACAAGTGGAGCCATCCCCCGTGGAGGAACATCGAAGTGAACAGCGTGAGCCAGATCGGGAACGGAACACGGGGGGGCAAGTCTTGCCCTGACCAGAACTCCGCCGCCACGAGTCCGTAGCGGATCACGAATTCATCGCGTTCCATCACCGGGTACAAGCACCCTTGCCCGAACCGACGGTAGAGAACCGGGCTGAACCCGGGAGATGGCTGCCCGAAGGTAGTTTCCCATGTGCAGCGGTCGAGGAACACCAGACGTTGGTCGGAGTAGCTGAGGGTGTACAGAAACCCCACGAGATTCAGAGCGATGAGGGCGATCGTGACGTAGGGCACGATTCCGCTCGGTCGACCGTCGCGCAGTGGGATCATCTTGGGCTCCTCGATTCCATTCTAGCGGCCGGGCAGAGTGGGGGGTAGTTGTGCTCAGAGGTCGCCGATACTACCATGCGAAACGATAAGGAGGGTGACGGTGGAACTACTGCGCAAGCTGTCTGAGGCGGCCGGGATCCCTGGCCACGAGGAAGGTGTTCGGACGATCGCCCGCACGGCCCTCAAGGGTCACGTGGACACGATCGAAGTGGATCGACTGGGAAACCTCATCGCCCACAAGAAGGGCAGGAGCCCGAAGGTTGTCGTGGCTGGCCACATGGACGAGATCGGGTTCATCGTGTCCCACGTGGACGAGGAGACGGGATTCCTGCGGATCGAGCCGGTAGGAGGATTCGACCCCCGCACCCTCATCGCGTCGCGAGTCACGGTCCACGCCGCGGGCGGCGCCCTTGTCGGACTCATCGGGACGAAACCGATCCACATCCTCACCGAGGACGAGAAGAGAAAGGAGCTCCGCGTTCAAGACCTGTTCGTAGACCTGGGGCTCCCCGGGAAGGCAGTCGCCAAGAAGGTACGAATGGGCGACCCGGTAACCCTGGTCCAGTCGTTCACCCGCGTCGGGAAACTCCTATCGGGCAAGGCCCTCGACGACCGGCTCGGCGTGTACGTGGGGATCGAGGCCATGCGGAGGTTGAAAGCACACCAGGCCGACGTGTACTTCGTGGGGACGGTTCAAGAAGAGGTCGGGCTGCGGGGAGCGCGGACGAGCGCATTCGCGATCAACCCCGACATCGGCGTCGCCCTCGACGTGACGTTGGCGTGCGATATGCCCGGCGTCTCCGCCCACGAGCAGGTCACGAAGCTCGGAAAGGGCGCCGCGATCAAGCTCAAGGACTCCGCCTCGATCTCCCACCCCGGCCTGGTGCGCTTCCTTGTGGATCTTGCTGAGACAAAGAAGATTCCGTACCAGATGGAGATCCTCCCCCGGGGCGGGACCGATGCGGGCGCGATCCAACTGGCACGAGAGGGGGCGGCGGTGGTGACCCTGTCCGTGCCCACGCGGTACGTGCACTCCGTGGTCGAAGCGGCGCACGTGGATGACATCGAGGCCACGATCAAGCTCCTCACCGCGTTCCTCGAGGCGTGTCACAAGGCCAACCTCAGATTGTAGGTTCGGGGCTCACCCCCGATAGCTGTTGGAGCGTCGGGCTTCATGCCCGGCGACGGGCCGTAGGTTGGACGCAAGGTCCGACGCTGCGTGAACTCCTCTCCCCCAGTGGGAGAGGGCAGGACGAGGGGGATATGGTGAACCGGATCCTGTTTCGCGACGTGGACGCGATCGTCACCTTCGATGCGGAGCGCCGCGAGCTCCGCGGCGGGTGGCTGCTTGTCGAGGAAAACCGGATCGCTGCGCTCGGTAACGCGCCTGCGCCCGCAGGCCCGTTCGACGAGGTGGTCTCCGGCCGGGATCGGGTGATGATCCCGGGGATGATCAACATGCATCACCACCTCTACCAGACCTTGTTCCGCGCCGTGCCGGGGGCTCAGGATAAGGAACTCTTCGACTGGCTCGTGTTTCTGTACGAGAAATGGCGGGGGATCGACGAGGACGCCGTGCGCACGTCTGCAATCGTGGGGTGCTTGGAGCTCCTCCTTTCCGGCTGCACCACGACCACCGACCACCTCTACCTCTTCCCCCAAGGACGGGAGAAGCTCACCGACATCGAGATCGAGGCGGCAGAGGGAGTTGGCATCCGGTTCCATCCGACCCGGGGCTCGATGTCGCTGTCCCGCGACGACGGCGGCCTCCCTCCGCCAGATGTCGTCCAGAAGGAAGAGGAGATCCTCCGGGACAGCGAACGCATCATCGCGCAGTGGCACGATCCTGGGTTCGGGGCGATGGTGCGGATCGCCCTCGCCCCCTGCTCGCCGTTCTCCGTGACGCAGGGTCTGATGCGGGAAACGGCCGCACTCGCCCGAGACCATGGCGTCCTCCTCCACACCCACCTCGCCGAGACGACCGACGAGGACGCGTTCTGCCTAGATGTGTTCGGAATGCGGCCGGTGGACTACCTGGAGAGCGTGGGCTGGCTCGCCGACGACGTGTGGCTCGCTCACCTCGTGCACCTCTCGCAGCACGACATCCAACGGCTCGCTCGCGCCGGGGTGGGGATGGCCCACTGTCCGAGTTCGAACATGATCCTCGGGTCGGGAATCGCCCCCGTGCCGGAGATTCTGAAAGCAGGGATGGCGGTCGGCCTGGGTGTGGACGGATCCGCTTCCAACGACGCCTCGAACATGATCCGCGAGGCGCGGCAGGCGATGCTCCTCGCTCGGGTGAAGCACGGAGCAGAGGCGATGAGCGCCCGGACCGCGCTGGAACTGGCGACCCTCGGGGGAGCGCGCGTCCTCCACCGGGAACGCGAACTGGGGTCGCTTGAACTGGGAAAGTGCTCCGACCTCGTCATGTTCGACCTCTCTGCCCTCGAGTTCGCGGGCGCGGCCGACCCAGTGGCGGCCCTTATCCACTGCGGGGCCCAGTATGCGGACCTGGTGATGGTGAACGGCGAGATCCGTGTGCGGAACGGGAAGCTTGTGAATGAACGGCTCTACAAGTCTATCCCCCGACAGCGGCAGATCTCGCGAAACCTCGTCGGAGACCCTTGAAGGTCGAGGTTCACGTGTTCTTCCCGTTCCGGGCCGAGATCGGCGACGGGCCCGTTACGCTCGACCTCCCTCCCGAGGTAGATGTCTCGGCCGCAGTGAGCGCCCTTGTCGCCGACTACCCTCAGCTCCGAGAGCGGATCTACGGCCCCGAGGGACGAATCCACCGCCACGTTTCGGCCCTCGTCAACGGAACCTCGATCCAGTTCAAGCAGGGGTTCGCCACTCCGCTCTCTGACGGAGACCTTCTGATCCTCCTCCCGCCGGTGGGCGGCGGGTAGTTCGATCCACCAGCTGCGCCGCGAATCCTCTTGCCTCTCGGTATTGTAAGATCTTGTGCACTACGGAACCGCCGACTTGACACAGCTCTAAACAATCGCTAAACTGCTCGCATTGGGCAATGGATGTCGTCGACCCACACCCGGGTTTCTTGGTGGGGTGCATCGCGGGATCCTGCCTCCTCCTGAGCCCGCCAGGTAGAGCGAAGGCCCCTCCAGAGCCGAGGGGCTTTCGCCTGACAGGGGCTTCGTCTCTACCCCGTGTCGCAAGGATCCAAGAACTCTTCGGAGATAGCGTCTGGCCGGGCAGTGGCAAGCGCAGAGCCTCGATCGAACGCTGTCAGGTCAAACCACCCGATCGGCCTCATGCGAAGCAGCGGGCGAACCGCCTTGCTGAGTACGGAGTTGGCCGCAGCCGGCCTGAATCCGCACCCCTCGGGAGCGACGCACGGTGACATCCACTCCTGACCCGATGAGAAGGCGGCGAAACGCGTCCACTCGACTGTCCTCAGGCCGCTCGTAGGGTAGTCCCGGGGCCGGGTTGAACGGGATGAGGTTCACGTGGGCCAGCCGTCCCCGCAGGAGCCGGGCAAGGGCGTGCGCGTGCTCCCACCGGTCGTTGACCTCGCGGAGGAGGACGTACTCGTAGCTCACCCGACGGCCTGTTCTCTCCGCGTAATGATCGGCCGCCGAGAGGACCTCCCGCAGTGGCCACCGTTCGCCCAACGGCACGAGCTGGCGGCGCAAGTCTTCGTCCGGCGCGTGGAGAGAGACGGCGAGGTTCACCTGCAACCCTTCTTCAGCAAGCCGCAGGATCCCCGGCACGACCCCCACCGTAGACACCGTGATCCGTCGCACCCCGAGTGCGAACCCCTGGGGATCGTTCAAGTTGCGGATCGTCCTGAGGGTAGCGTCGTAGTTGAAGAGGGGCTCGCCCATCCCCATCACCACGACGTGAGTTACTTCCTCCCCAGCGCATTGCAGCACCCGGGCGAAGTGCAGAACCTGGGCGGCGATCTCCCCAGCCGTGAGGTCGCGCACGTAGCCCATCCCTCCCGTGGCGCAGAACGAGCAACCCACCGGGCAACCGACTTGGGTCGACACACACACCGTTCGTCTGCGGTCTTCCCGCAAAAGCACCGCCTCCACCGCTTGCCCGTCGGCCAGAGTGAGGAGGACCTTGTCTGTACCCTCCTCGTCACCCTGGCCGGCGGCGACGGTGGGGAGCCTGATCGTGAACGCACGTGCCAACCTCCCGCGTAGGCCTCGACTCAGGTTCGTCATCGAGGCGAAGTCGGTCGCCAGACGCTTCCACCCCCACTCCCAGACCTGCCGCGCCCGGAACGAGGGCTCGCCCCACGCCGTGATCTCGGAGGCGAGCTCCGGGAGAGACAGATCAAGTAGATCACGGCTATCCATGACAGGATTGTAGCCCGAGTTGTCGATCTTCCCGCTCAGGGCTATCTTCCATCATTGTGAGCGCGCTGGCGATCGCCGGTGGGACGGTTGTATCCCCACGGGGAACACGGGAGACCGACGTCGTCATCCGTGATGGACGCATCACCCGGTTGGGAAAGGCCCACGCACGGGGACGAACCGTGTCGGCACACGGGCTTCTTGTCCTTCCAGGTACGATTGACGCCCATGTCCACCTCGACCTTCCCGTTGCCGGTACGCGATCCGCGGACGATTGGAGGAGCGGGACGCTGGCTGCCGCTGCAGGCGGGGTCACGACCGTGGTGGACTTCACCATCGGATCGGCCGAGGTGCCGCTTGCAGCTCAGATCGAACGGCGGATCGCCCAAGCCAGAGAGGCTGTGGTGGACTATGCTCTGCGGGCAGAAATGGTGGGGTGGACCCCGAACCGGATTGGGGAACTCGCCGCCGCAGCGGAACTGGGAGTCCGTGCGTTCAAGTTCTTCCTCGCCTATGCATCCAGTGGCCGCCGAACCACGCTCGGGGTCCTCCGTCAGACAATGCGGAGCATCCGCGACCTCGGGGGGGTAGCGATGGTCCACGCTGAGGCCGATGAACTGGTGGAGCCCTTGGGCGGCCCGTACCCCGCGGCACGGCCCGCGATTGCCGAAGAAGTGGCAATCGCCGAGCTGGGTATCCTCTCTCGCGAGGCACTCTGCCCAACCTACGTTGCCCACATCTCGACGGCCCAAGGCTTGGCGGCCCTCCGGGCGGCCCAAAGGACTGGCGCACCCATCGTCGGGGAAACCTGCCCCCACTACCTCCTCCTCAACGAGCGGGTCTACACCGAACCGGATGGTCACCGGTTTTCGGTGACCCCACCCCTGCGCAGCGCAGCAGATCGCGCTGCGCTCTGGCACTCCCTCCCCGGACGCCAGCTTCAGTCCGTCGCTACCGACCATTGCCCTTTCACGAACGACCAGAAGGACCCGTTCCGCAAGGATCCCGGCCGCCTTCCATCGGGACTTCCTGGAGTGGAGACGCTCCTCCCTCTCCTCTACTCGGAGGGGGTTCGCAAGGGGCGGATCACCCTCCGCGACCTCGTCTGGCACCTCAGCGAAGGCCCGGCGCGCGCGTTCGGCCTCTGGCCACGCAAAGGCGGGATCCGGGTTGGCGCAGACGCCGACCTCGTGTTCCTCGACCCTGGGAAGACATGGACGGTTCGAGCGAACAAACTTCACATGAAGACGGGCTTCTCTCCGTACGAAGGTCGGGCCCTCTCCGGGCGGGTGGTGGGGGTCCTCTCGCGGGGGACGTGGCTCGTGCGGGACGGGGAACTCTGTGCACAGCCCGGGCATGGCACGTTCATCCCCTGGGACTAGCACAGTCGCAAGTCCAGGAGATCAGCGTGAGTTCGCAGTCTGCAACCGTTCTAGGGGCCAATGGATCTGCCGTGTCCGTCGCGGGGCCCGAGTCGAACGGCAGTGCGCTAGGTACAATCCGGTAGGACTTGGGACTTGTTGACTTGAGACTGTGTCAGAGGAGGAGACGATGGTGCGAAGTGCGTGGGTAGCTGTGCTGGTGGTGGCCCTGAGCGGGGCCGTGGCGGCCCTGGGGCAGGTTTCGGTGGGGCTGGGCTCGGGAGGGCCCCTGATCGGCCTCCTCACCTTTGACCTCTCTCCGCTCACCGCGGCCCTGACCGCCGCAGCAGGGTATCCGGCTGTGGACGGCCCGGTGGTGGTGTTCGGAGGGGGCGGGGCGGGCGGTATCCTCGGCGGACCCGTGTTTGGTGGACTTGGGTTCGGCGGAAGCTTGAGCAGACTGGAGGCAGATAAGCGAACCGATCTCGAACTCGGCTACGGCGGCGTGGTGGTCGAGTTCGCCCGTCAGGCGGGGAAAGGAGCGGTGATCGCGGTCGGGACCGTGCTCGGTGGGGGAGGTCTGGATCTCACCGCGCGGGCCCGCTACCCCGTGGACTTCGCCGACTCCCTGGCCGCACCCGCAGTGAGCCGTTTCAGCTTGGGGTTCTTCGGCGGGCTCGCCTATCTTCGGCTGCAGATCCAAGCCCTGCCCTGGCTTGCGGTGGAAGGGTGGGCCGGGTACTTCCTCGCCTTCCCTGGTCAGTGGGAGGAGGGAGGGCGGGAGATCGCTGGGCCCAAGCTCGACCTGCGGGCACCGTTCTTCGGGGTCCGCATCTCGTTCGGCGGGATCGGCTCGCCCGATGAACCCCAGCCGGATGCACCCACCCCCGGGGAGGAGAAGGAGTAGGCCAGCTCACAGGAGGCTATGTGCGGATTGCCGGGTCCGCGGACCCGGGCCGTCCGCGGCCTTGATGGCGTAGCGTCGCAGCTCGTCTGCGACGGCTTTTGCCGGAACCACCGAACTGAGGAACCGCCAACCGGCGAACCACTTTTCCGGCCGTCGGGGATGAACCCCGACACGACAGTCTTCCCTCTGCGATCTCCGCGCACTCGGCGGTGAACGGGGCCTTCAGGCATTGATCTCCCACGCGGCGAGGATCTCCCCGAAGAACAGGGTGTGGAAGTCGCCCCGCGGGTAGTATTTGGCGCGGATGCCCTCGTCGAGGATTCCCGTTGGATCAAGCTCGGCGCGGGCCACGACGCGGCACTCGTAGGCCACGCCGCAGCCGACGAGCAGGGGCGCCTTGACCTTGGTGCCCGGCGTCGTGCGTAGGCTGAGCTCGGTGAACTTGTCGAGGTCGCGCCCGGAGCGGCTCCCGCACACCGTTAACTCCTCCACCATCGTTCCCAGGGGCACGTTCACCGTAAACGCTCCTCTCGCCTCGATGCAGCCGTGCGTGTACCGCGAAGGCCGGACGAGAACGTGGCACACCGGCCGTGACCAGATCGTCCCAAGCTGGAGCCAACCGATCGTCATCGCGTTCGGGTAGCCCGTCGCGTCCACCGCAACGAGGAACGCGCCATTCCCATGCAGCACCTGCGCCTGAGCCTCGTCGAATCGGTCCCATGGGCCAATCGCGTTCATGGTTCCCTCCTCCAGGTCGCCCGCTCGAACGGGCTTGGGTAATACGCGGCGAGGATCCCCCCGCCGATGAACTCGCGCAGGATCGACACCGCGGGGACTTCGTCCCCCGGATACGGAGTGTACCAGCGCAGCTCTTCGAGGAGCCGCTCCGCCCTCAGGCGCAATCGAGGGTGCCGCACCTGGAGGAGCAGCGGCTCGGCCCGCGAGCGCAACACAGACCATTCGTAGACGAGGGCGGAGTTGAACATCACGTCCGCCTGTCCCTGGTGGGGGAAAACGAACCGCTTCTCCCCCCGCCGCACGTTGTCCCACATACGCAACGTGTCCTCCGCGGAGTAACCGCGGAACGCAGCGTCGCGCACCACGCGCCGCAGAAGCCGCGTGTCGGTGGTCGACATCCGCACGTGGTCGTCCAGGTTGAGCTGCGTCAGAGCCGAGGCGTAGATCCGGAACGAACGTCCCTCCAAGCCGGGGGGAAGGAGCTGCGGGTTCAGGCAGTGCAGCCCCTCGACGAGGAGGATCTCGTCTTCCTTCAGCTGAAGCTGGCTTCCAATCTCACGTCGGCCCGAGGCAAAGTCGAACCTCGGCAGTTGCACAGCTTTCCCCTTAAGGAGTTCCTCCATCTGACGCTGGAAGAGGGATACCTCCACCGCAGAGATGTCGTCGA
Source organism: Thermotoga sp. (assembly GCA_020724765.1). GTDB lineage: Bacteria > Bipolaricaulota > Bipolaricaulia > Bipolaricaulales > Bipolaricaulaceae > Bipolaricaulis. Next base: position 17,472 of record DYGJ01000021.1, read on the forward strand.
AGTCGGTCAGGCCCCGGCGGGCCATCTCGTCACGGGGCAGGAAGTAGTCATCCATGGACACCGGGTACGGCCGTAGCCCGAGCGAGAGGAGCTGAATCGCAAGCCGTTTCGTGAACGTGGTCTTCCCCGACGAGGATGGGCCGGCGATGAGGATCAGCCGCGGGGAAGAGGGGTGCTCCGCGATCGTGTCCGCAATTTGAGCGATGCGCTGGCTGTGAAGAGCCTCCGAGACCAGGATCAACTCCACCATCCGTCCCGTCCGCGCGGCCTCGTTGACCGTGTACGCGTCGTACACGCCAAGGAGGTCCAACCAGTGCCCGTACTCCTCGAAGACCTGGAGGAGCGCCGAATAGTCCTCGGCCGGGGCAAGCTCGGTTAGCCGCTCGCGGCGGGGGAAGCGAAGGATGAACCCCCGCGGGTACGGGGTAAGGGCGAACTGGGGGAGGAGAGCGGCGGAGGGCACCATCGGCCCGAACAGGTAATCCTGGAACTGCCCCAGCCGGTAGAGGGGAACCGTGTCCTCAATCCCTCCCTGAACGAGGAGTTCTGCCTTGTTGAACAAGCCCTGGCCGCGGAGACGGGCTTGGGCCTCCGCGATCGGGACCTCTTCCCGAACGATACGGGCATCCGTTCGGACGAACTCCCGCATGCGGGCCTCGATCCGAGCTAACTCCTCCGAAGTGAACAACGGCCGCCGGGCCACCCGGCAGTAGTACCCACCGAACGGGACGGAGTGGTCGATGATCAGCCGGGCCTCCGGGAACAAGGCATGGACCGCCGCGGCGAGGAGGAAACTCAGCGAACGGGTGTAGATCCGGATCCCCTCCGAGTCGGTGAGGAACACGGGGCGCACCTCGGCGTCCTCGCAGAGGGGGAACGAGAGTTCCCGCAGCTCCCCTCCCACAGCCGCCGCCATCGCCGGCACCTGGGGATCCGGGTAGGCGGCCCGGACAAACTCCCCCAACGCCGTTCCGGAGGGACCCTCGAACACCCGACCATCGGGGAAGATCGCTTGCACCATCTTCCGCCGCTTGCTGAGCTTGACCTCAGCCATAGGACGGCCATTGTACCCCCGGCCCTCTGCTTCACCCCCAAGCCAGGCGGTGCCGCAGCCGCACGATCCACCCGCCGTGTTCCCTCGCGCTACAGCTTGCTTACAGCGAACCTGATCACGCTTACCTGCCCACCTCCTGCGCCTGGCGAGCGACCAGGACGAGGTCCTGAGCCGAGGAGACTGCGTCGTGAGCGGTTCGGGGTCGGACCCGATCGGCAGGAGGTGGAGCCCCGGCATCGCCCATGTCGAGCGAGATCCCGTCCAAGCGGAGGAGGTTCTTGAGCCGGCGCAGATCCGGGTTGCGGCGGGTGGCGCGGGCGAGAAGGTCCGGGATCCCATCGTGACCAATCGCCTCCGGGTCCTCGCCCTGGACGAGGAGGAACGCCCTCAGAGCACGATCGGCTGCGACGAGGGCGGAGTCGAGCGCCCAATCGTGGCGTTCTGCCACGAGCAGCGCCTCCGCGGCCGCGAGGTCGTGCTCCGCCTGGCGGAGGTGGCGGTCCGCCTCGGCTTGTCGCGCTTCCTCGGGCCAAGGTGTGCCCGCCCCGCCGCGCAGCTCGTCGAGCATCCCTTCGTCGGAGTAGCCGAACCGGTGGCCAAGCTCATGGTACACCGTCCGCCGCACCTGGTCGCGGAGTTCTTCTTCGTTTTGAGCCCACGCCTCCAGCGGGCGTTTGTAGAGGACGATCGTTCCCGGGAAGTCGCTCGGCGTGTCCACATCGGGAAGCGATGCCCCCTCGTACATCCCGAACGGGTAGTCCGGGGGGACGAGGCCCCACTCCGCCATCAGCTCGTCGTCCGGGTAGTCCTCGACGCGGACCTCAAGGCCGTTCAGGTATCTCCGGAACTCTGCCGGAAGCTCGGCCAGGGCCTCGCGCACCAGCTCTTCGAACCTCTCCCGACTGATCTGCACCACCATGCCGGGATCGTACCGAATCAGGCGCGCATCGGCTCAGGAGTGCAGGCATGAGGATCGTGGTTGTTCGATCGGCAGCTCCGGACCCTAACATCGGCGCCCCGAGGAACGATCTTGGCCGCCAGAACGAAAGAGGGCTACAGTGTCAACCGTGCTAGCTCACTGGGCACACCAGAGGGAGGAACGATTATGAAGATCGAGACGACGATCTATCCGGCAGGCCCTCCGCGTAGGGGCGAATGGGTCTTGAGATGGCGAACGCCCTCCATGCCATGGCCCAAGTTCGACTACTTTCCCACGCGTGAGGCAGCTGAAGTAAGAGGGAAGGAGATGCGACAGGAAGCCAGCGCACAGGGGGGCGATGAGCAGACGAACTACCCTGCGCGCACATAACCGACAGATCGCGAGGCTTTCGTCAACAAGCATAGCGAAAGACCCCTCCCTCTGAAGGACTCTGCGCTCGTGCTGGCCGGTCGGCGTAAGCCTGGTCTGCGGAACGACGTTGTTCCGGCCTCGATTCTGGACAGACTCTGGCGTTGGACAGCGTAGGCCCTCCGCAGACATAGCATCCTCGGGGACGACCAAGAGGGAGGCGATGCACGATCGGACAGGCGATCTCGATCAGATAACCTACTGCGGGCTGTACTGCCCTTTCTGCGCGGACTACCCGTGCTCCAAGGTCGAAGCCCTCGGGGAGCGCTATCCGAACCTCCTTGCGGACGGAAAACGATTGGCCACAATCGTCATCGCGGCCTGGATCGCGGAACAGGAGGAACGAGCACGCGCCGGATTCTGCTATGCCGACATCCGCTGCAAGCTCTCTGCCTCCTCTGGGGAGTAAGGAGGGGCCATGAGGGCGTTCAAACGAAGGCGCACCATGACGGCCCAGGAAGAGCTGCGGGCGTTGGCCCAGCGCCTGCGGTTCTGGATCGTGGGTGGCACCCTCACCGGCGCGGGGTTCGTCGCGCTGGGGATCTTCCTCTACTGGCAGAAGCTCCACCCGGCAGGGGCAACCCCTCCGTGGTTGGCCGAGTTGGGCGCCGTGTGGGTCGTAGCCCTCGGGTTCGGAATCGTCGTCTGGGTTCACGCGTTCGATGTGGGGAGAGATCGCAGAACCATCCTCCGCATCCTGACCAAGCTTCAAGCTACCACTCGGGAGGACGCACCGTAGGCGTGAGCTGCTCTGCGCCCGTCCGCCTCAGGCGCAGTTGTCTACTGAACAGCTCGTACACGTACCGCACCCCTCAACCCACCCGTCCTCTTATCTAACCCTACACCTGCCCAATCTGGACGCGAAGGATGACGACAAGGCTTCTGCAAACCTCCTTCATGGTTACCCGTCGCGGCAGCGGGCCGCGCCCGAGCATCCACGTCCGGTAGGGAGGGGTGGAACGATGAACATGTGGAGCCTGTGGATCGTGGCGGGTCTGCTGGCGGTCCTGTCGCTCGGGCAGATCCTGTGGCTTACGGTGGAGACGCGAACAGGCGTTGCTGTCTACGGCTTGCCCGACGACCTATGCCGCGAGGTAGCAGCAGGCGGTCAGATGTCGGTCGCGGAAGCCGTACGGATCTACACCGCGTGCCGCGACGGAGCCGGCGTCAGATCGGGCGCTCTGCGCCCAGTTGGTGAGAGGATGCCTGTCGATCCAAGAGGCGGGCCAGCTCTACAAGGCGTTCCCCATGATGTCCGAATGGGAATGGAAACAGCTCCGCCCTCTGTCCGTCTGCCACATGCTGGACCCTCGCTGCCGAGACTGGGACTGGAAGGCGCTCCTCGCAGGCCATATCTGGATCGGCATGACCGACACTCACAGGTGATGGTGACATGGGGATTGCCGACTAGGGTCACCCGCACGACCAAGGCGTCCGAGGTTCGGGAGCAGCGGGTATACGAGGGAGGGGTGCTCGACGGCACGCGGTTCCCCTCCTTCCGCAACGGCGTTCTTACAGCTGTGGAAACGCGGCGGGTTTGAAGCGCGGTGCATGGTGGGTGGTGCAGGAGTTGAACCTGCGACCCCGCGCACGTCAAGCGCGTGCTCTACCGAGCTGAGCTAACCACCCGACAACACAGTCTGCAAGTCAGAAGTCGGCAAGTCAGAGAACCCCGCCGCTCCGGTCACCTCGGGACTTGCGACCTGCGACTGTCCTGGAGGCGGCGCCCGGATTTGAACCGGGGAATAAGGGATTTGCAGTCCCTCGCCTTTGCCGCTTGGCTACGCCGCCGGCTGGTGGAGGTGGGGGGAGTCGAACCCCCGTCCGAAAACCCTTTGGCTTCGGCTTCTACAAGCTTAGCCCGCGTTCTTGTTCTCGGGCTTCACGCTCCCACGGGCGGGATCGTTCGGCCCCCAGCCTTGTGAAGGTTCACCCCGTCAGCCCAAAGCAAGCCAACCGGGCTAGCCCGCCTTGTCGACGCCCAACGGTACCCCACGGGCGGGGGCGCCGCGGACGGCTTACGCCTAGTTCAGGGCGTAAGCAGGAACAGTTGCGTAGTCGGCGTTTGTTTGCCGTTCCGCCGGATTTAGGAGGAGACGGACCTCCGCCTGCTGCCTGGCCTCGGTGTTCCCGTCGAGACCGGTCACCCCCAAGCCAGAGGATTATACTGTCGTCGGAGGCGATGGCTAGTGGGACGGGCCTTACTTCCCGGGCTCGGGGCTTCGCTCGGGTTCGGGATCGCGTTCGGCTACCTCCTCACTCCCGGCCCGCTCGCCTTGGCTGCGGCAGGCGCAGCGCTGCTCGTCGCGGCAGGGCGGCGGTCGGTCGTAGCGCTGTGGGCCGCTGCGTTCGCGCTGGGCCTCGGCCTCCCCGTTCAGGAGACGCTCCCGTCCCACTATGACTTCCAGCTCCCCAACCTGTACGAGGTCACCGGCCGCGTTCTCGATGTCCCCGAGCCCCGCGCGAAGAACACGTCGTTCACCCTCTTCCTGGACACCCTCGCGGTGAACTTGCTTGCCTACGTCCCGCAGGAACCACGCGTGGGGCCTGGGGATCGGGTGAAACTCGTCGGACGGTGGGGACTGCCGCAGCCGGAGGCATGGCGGGAAAGCCTCGCCCGCCGCGGGACTTACGGCCTATTCTGGGCAGACGAGGTCGAGGTCCTCGCAGGGGGAAGACCGGGGCTTGTTCGCTGGGCATCGCGGGCCCGGCAGGATCTCCTCAGCCACCTCGACAAAGCCCTTGCTCCGAGAGAGGCGAGCCTTTTCGCGGGACTCCTCCTCGGGGCGCGGGGACGGCTCCCCGACGATGAACAGGAGGCGTTTAGGATCGCTGGCGTGGCGCACGTCCTCGCCCTATCGGGGCTCCACGTGGGGATCCTCGCCGCCGGAGGTTGGTGGCTCCTCGGTCTTGCGCGGATCCGACCTGCGTGGAGATACCTGATCCTCGTGCCCTCAGTCGGGTTCTACGTGCTGGTGGGCGGAGCACGGGTGTCGCTCATTCGGGCAGCGATCATGTTCGCAATCCTCGGCCTGTTTTGGCTCCTCTGGGAGCGGGGGTGGGTGTTGCGGAAGTGGCTCGATCCTCTCCAAGGTCTCGCCTTAGCAGCGATTGTCGTGCTCGCCGTCTGGCCGTGGTCCGCGTTGGAGAGCGGTTTCCAGATGTCGTTCCTCGCCACAGCAGGGATCCTCGTGCTGCTGCGCAGCTGGACAGGGTCGGAGCTGCGCGCGCGGCTCCCGGGGTGGGCCCGTCGCCCCGCGGACATCCTCGCGGTGACGCTGTGCGCCCAGGCAGGCGCAGTACCGATCATCGGGACGGTGTTCGGCTATGTCTCCCCATACGGAGTGTTGGCGAACGTCTTGCTCGTCCCGTGGACGGGGCTCCTCCTGTGGGGTGGCGTTCTCTTCATCGTGCTCGCCGCGCTCCCGGTCTCGCTGCCGTTGGGGTTCGTGGCCGAGGTGGTCCTCGTGGGTCCGTACCTCACGGTGGTGCGGTGGCTGTCATCCCTGCCCGGAGCGTCGCTCCCCGTGGGCCCGGGGTTCGGCGCGTGGTGCCTGTTCGCCTCACTGGGCATCCTGCTCCTTCGAACCGTGCTGGAGGAAACTAACTCAAGGCCTGGACCAGTGCCGCATCGAGCATCGCGGGCGTGAGACGGCCGGTCTGGGTATTCTGCCGCGAGGGGTGGTAGGAGGCGACAAGCGTAGGAAACGCCTCTCTGAGAGGATAGCGTGCCCCGTGCGCAAAAGCCGTCTGCGAGACATCGGCTCCGAGGGAACGCAGAACAGCGGCACACCCGTTGAACGCAATCCTCCCCAGGGCAAGGATGGACCGGACTTCCGTCAGTATCTGAAACTCCTCAACCAAGTAGGGAAGGCAATTCCCAATCTCC
>DYGJ01000022.1:0-16677 GCA_020724765.1 Thermotoga sp.
CGCCTCGTTCATCCCGATCACGCCGATCGTGGAGAAGTGGTTCGCCCAGTACGCCCCCTGTGGCTCCTTCACCGACGAGAGGTAGAACTTCGAGTACGGGTACAGGCCCTGCTCTGTCAGTCGCTCCAACAGCTTCCGCTTGATGATGAGCGATCTCCCCGCAAGCTGCATCAGGACGCCCAACCGCTCGAAGAACTCCCCCTCGCTCTTCGAGAGGAACGCGAGCCGCGGCAGGTTGAGGGTCACCACGCCGATCGAACCCGTGAGGGGGTTCGAGCCGAACAACCCCCCGCCCCGGTGGCGGAGCTCCCTCACGTCCAAGCGCAACCGGCAGCACATGCTACGGGCATCCTCCGGCCGCATGTCCGTGGAGAGGAAGTTCGCGAAGTAGGGGATCCCGTACTTAGCCGTCATCTCCCACATCGGGAGGAGGTCCGGGTCGTCCCACGGGAAGTCAGGGGTTACGTTGTAGGTGGGGATGGGAAACGTGAACACCCGGCCCCGAGCGTCGCCCTCCGCCATCACCTCGGCCAGAGCACGGTTGAAGAGGCCCATCTCCTTCGTGAACTCGCCGTAGGTTCCAACCGGCTCACCTCCCACGAGGGCGGGCAGCCCCGCCACGTGCGTCGGCGGACGGAGGTCGAGGGTGATGTTCGTGAACGGTGTCTGGAACCCGACGCGCGTGGGGACGTTCAGGTTGTACACGAACTCCTGGAGGGCTTGCTTCACCTCGCGGTAGGACAGCCGGTCAGCAGCGATGAACGGGGAGAGCAGAGTATCCACACCCGAGAACGCCTGCGCGCCAGCGGCCTCGCCCTGCAGGGTGTAGAGGAAATTCACCGCTTGCATGAGGGCCACGCGGAAGTGCTTCGGCGGCCGCGATTCGACCTTCCCCCGAGCTCCGCGAAACCCGAGGCGGACGAGATCGGGCAAGTCCCACCCCACACAGTACGGACCGAGCGTGCCGAGGTCGTGCATGTGGAAGTCTCCCTCCACATGGGCTCTGCGGATCGGCTCCGGGTAGACCTTGGACAGCCAGTACCGCCCGATAATCTTCTCCGTGAGAAACACGTTCAGCCCCTGAAGGGAGAACGCCATGTTCGAGTTCTCCTTGACCCGCCAGTCCCGGCCGTTGAGGTAGCTCGCCACGAGCTCAGGATCCACGAGTTCCTTGATCTCCCGAAGCTGCTTGTGCTGGTGGCGGTAGACGATGTACGCCCGCGCGGCGTCGGCGAGCCCAGCCGCCATGAGGGCTTCCTCGACGGCGTCCTGGACTTCCTCGACATGGGGAGGCCCGAACAGTGGACCGAACCGGCCAGCGAGGGTCTGTTCCACCCCCTCGGCAAGCTCGGCAGCGAGGGTCGCATCGTTGCGTCCCACCTCGCACAGGGTGCGATGGATGGCCGATGCAATCTTCCCTATCTCAAACGGAACAACGCTCCCGTCGCGCTTGCGTACGTGCTCGATCACCCGGGGCTCCTCCTCGCGAATGTAACCAGCGTTACCTTAGCGACGATCCCCAGGGGCGGCAAGAGGACCTTCGTCCCGCCCTTGCGCCTGTCTGGGAGAGGGGCTAACATCCCAGCCGGTATTCGCGACAGAGGAGGAGATCAGCCATTCCAATCAAACACTCGGCCAAGCGTGAGGAGCGCAAGAGCGCGACCCGGCGCCGCCGCAACGATGCGCGTCGCAGCGCGGTCCGCTTTTGGCGACGCAAGGTCCAGAAGCTCGTGGAGTCGGGGAATACCAACGAGGCACAGACATCCCTCCCCCAGCTCCAGAAGGCGGTCGACAAGGCTGCGGATCGCGGCGTGATCCACCCCAACCGGGCAGCGCGGCTCAAGGCCCGACTCGCCAAGTCGCTCCGTCATTCGTGACCGAGGGAACCCCATGACCCAGATCGACTTCTTGGGCAAGTCCAAGTTTGCCGTTGTCCTCTCCGCAGTCCTGGTCTTGGCCAGTGTCCTGGCGCTGGTCACGATCGGTCTCCGCGCGGGCATCGAGTTCACGAGCGGAATCCAACTCGTCATCTTCTACCCGGCGGAAACCGACCTGGCAACCGACGCGGTGCGGTCTCATGTGATCGAGATCCTCGCCGCTGAAGGAGCGTCGGGGACCAACTTCTCTGTGCAGAGAGTGACCGCTGATCGCGAGGGGACCCAGCTGATGGGAAAGATGATCACGGTCCAGACCACTTCCGATGATCTCATGGACCGGCTCCAAGAGGCGTTCACCCGCCCCGCGGCGGGGTCCGGTATCCCCTCGCCCATCCTGACCCCGGGGGGCAGTCCCGACGTAAGCATCACGCGCATTGAGCCGATGGTCACCCGGGAGATCACCACGCGGGCCTGGCAGGCGATCCTCGTCGCCCTGGGAGCGATGCTCCTCTACATCGCATGGCGGTTCCGGCTCCGGTACGGCGTGGCCGCAGTGATCGCGCTCATCCACGACGTGGCGATCACCCTCGGCGTGTTCGCCGTGGCCGGTCTGGAGTTCAACCTCCCCGTCATCGCCGCCCTCCTCACCGTCGTTGGTTATTCGCTCAACGACACGATCATCATCTTTGACCGGGTGCGGGAGAACGTGCGAGCTGCCAAGAAGACCCCGCTGTGGGACAACATCAACCGCGCCATCAACCAGACCCTGACCCGCACGATCAACACTGCATCCACCACTCTGATCCCGATCATCATCCTCTTCTCGTTCGGGGGAGCGCCGTTGCGGGGGTTCGCCGTGGCGATGCTGCTCGGCGTGGTGGTGGGTACCTACTCGACCTTCTTCGTGGCCAGCCCGCTCCTCTACTGGTGGAGCGTGACCGCAGAGCGCGCACGGGCCCGCCGACGATAGGCGAACTCCCGTCTTGGAGTCCGCGGACTCGGGTGCACGGGTCTGGGAAGAACGATCTGGACGGTCCCGGTGTGCTGACAAAGGGGGCGTAATCTCCGTCCGGGCTGCAAACCCTGCGGGTACCGCTGTTCTATAGATGAACTCCAGGCGGGAAGGTTACCCACGCTGCTCGGTCAGCACCGGTTCAATGACCACGCGGCGGTTCTGTTCGCGACCGACCGACACAGTTCGAATCCCGGGCATCCCCGCCAGTGCCATGTGGACCACCCGCCGGTCATCGGGAGACATCGGAGCGAGTTCGATCCGACGGCCTTCGGCTACCACCTGGCCCGCCGTATCCCTCACCACTTTCGCCAGTCTCTCGCGGTGAGCGAAGACCTCGCCGTTGATGTCCACTAGAACGGGTACATCGAGGCCGTGGTGGGACTTGAGATGAAGCCGCGCGAGCCGCGACAGGGCAGTCCGGGTTGCGGCATCGCCCGCCGGGAGGTGGCGGAACCCGCCCCGCATGTCCACGTACACGCCCTCTCCCTCTGGAGTCGCCTCCACGCGGCCCGATTCCCCCAGCACACGCAGGAGCCCCAGGCAGAACTCGCGCGCCGACTCAAGCGCTTGCGGGTTCATCCGGTGGTGGAGGTGTTCGCGCCGGTTCGCGGGCCATCTCCACGTCAAAGATGAACTGCTGGCCAATCTGCAGCGCGCTGGCCAGGAACCAGTACAGCCACAGTCCGGCCGGGAAGCTCAGGAAGAGGAGGGCCATCACGATCGGGAACACCCATCCGATCATCTGGGTCCCGCCCGTCGGTGGCTCCGGCATCCGCCGCTGGGTGAGCCACTGCTGGAGGAGCTGCGCCCCTGTGGCCAAGATGATCATGACGTAGTAGGGGTCGGGCTGAGATAGATCACGCAGCCAGAGGAACCCCGGCGAGATGTGGATCAACTCCGCCGAGTGCATGATCGCCTGCCAGAGAAGGATCAGGATCGGGAACTGGAGGATCAGCGGCAGACACCCGCCAAGCGGGTTCACCTTCTCCTGGCGGTAGAGCTCCATCATCTGCTGTTGGAGGGTCTGACGGTCGTCCTTGTACTTCTCCTGAAGGCGCTTCAGCTTAGGCGCCAATCGCTGCATTTTCGCCATCGAACGGTACTGGTTGCGCATCAAGGGGTGGGTGATGACGCGGGTGATGAGGGTGAACAGGATGATCGCCCACCCGTAGTTCCCGGTGAACCGGTACAGCCACTCGAAGAACGTCATCACCCACACCAGGAATTGAGAGAAGAAGCCCACCGGCGCCACCACGGCAACCCCCGCTTTGTCCAGGAGCACATACCGGTTGCGTCCTGTGTACAGAAGGCCCCGCAGTTGGAGCTCCCCCGATGCTTCCAGGCCGAACACGGGATGGCCAGAGGCGTTCACACCTAGGAACGGAACGGCGTTCCCTTCGTCGAGGCGCAGAAAGTACACCCGGTCGTTCGCGACCAAGCCCAGGCCTTGGAACCGAGCGTAGCTTCCCGGGGCGAGGGGAGCATTGTGCGTTTTTCCATCGTAGAGGAAAAGAAGAGCAGGGGCATCGTTCCCCGTTGGCCGGTGGCCGAGGACGAGGCGGATCCTTTCGCCGGGTACCTGGACCCGGATCGCCACGTCCATCGTGTACAGGGAGTCCCACCGTACCCCGAACTCCTTCGTGACGAGCAGATCCTCCCCCGAGTAGGAGAGAACCACGACCGCTTCGTCCGGCTGGGGCCTCACCGGCGTGGCGCTGTAGACCCATACATCGGAAGTGGCCTCCCCAAGCCAAACCTCGAACGGCAGGCTCACCCCGAACCCCAGCGTGGGCTTCGCCCCGGTCCCCCACCCAGGGACAGCGTCAAGGGTCGTGGATCCGTACGAGGCGAAGTGAACGAAGGCGCTTCTCAGGGTTCCGCCGTCTTCGGAGAATTTGTAATGGAGAAGGCTCGTCGTGACCCCAACGATCTCCGTTCCTTCCTCGATCGAGCGGAGGATCTCCACGGGTTCAGACGCTGCGAACGAGATGTACGCAGCAGACAACAGGACAGCCAGGAGAACGAAGCGCGCGCACATAACCTCACGACTTTACCGAGGAGCGCACCCCCCTTCAACGTCCCTGTGCAGAAACGCACGGCGGACGTACACTCCCGTCGGCCATGTTCACCGGCATCGTACGCACCATGGGGAAGGTGGTTGAGCGATCCCCTCACTACCTGACGGTTCATACGGGAGAACTCGCCCTCGTTCCAGGAGCGAGCCTCGCCGTGAACGGCGTCTGCCTGACCGTGGTCAAGACGGGGGACGGGCAAACCCTGCTCGACCTCTCCGCGGAGACGGTCGCCCGCACGACCCTCGGCGATCTCCGGCCCGGAGACCGCGTCAACCTCGAACCGGCGTTGTCGGTTGGGGACGAGGTGGGGGGGCACTTTCTCCTCGGTCACGTGGACACGGTGGGGAAGATCGCCTTGATCGAGCGGCGGGGGGAAGACGTCCTGCTCGGGGTCGCGTTCGATCCCCGGTACGCTCCCCTTCTTGCCGACAAGGGATCGGTGGGGGTGGACGGGATCAGCCTCACCCCGTTCGCGGTGGGCGAGGGGTCGTTTCGGTGCGCGGTGGTTCCCTACACGTGGGCGCATACCAACCTCGCCGGGCGACGGGTCGGCGATCGGGTCAACCTCGAGGTCGACGTCCTGGCAAAATACGTCCGGACGTGGAGGGACAAGTGAACCTGGCGACGGTCGAACAAGCGGTGGAGGCGCTCCGCAACGGTCGGTTGATCATCGTCGTGGACGATGCGGACCGGGAGAACGAGGGCGACCTCGTCTTGGCGGCAGAGAAGGCGACCCCGGAGCTCGTGAACTTCATGCTCCGCGAGGCGCGGGGGCTGCTGTGCGTGCCCCTGCCCCGCGAGTGGGCGAAGCGCCTCGAGCTCAAGGCAATGGTCGAGCCGCCCGAAGACAGCCACCGAACGGCGTTCACGATCTCCGTGGACGCGCGGTGGGGCGTGTCCACCGGAATCTCCGCCTCCGACCGGACGCGGACGATCCTCGTCCTCGCCGACCCCGATGCCGGCCCCGAGGACCTGACCCGTCCCGGCCACGTGTTCCCCCTCGTCGCCCGCGAGGGCGGGGTGTTGCGCCGGGCCGGACACACCGAAGCCGCGGTGGACCTGTGCCGTCTCGCCGGGCTCCAGCCGGTGGGGGTGATCTGCGAGATCATGAACGACGACGGAACGATGGCCCGGCTCTCCGAACTCGTCCGGTTCGCCGACAACTATGGGCTCCCCATCCTCACCATCGCCGACCTCATCGCGTACCGCAAGAAGCGGGAGAAGCTCGTGGAGCGGGCCTGCGACGCCGAGCTGCCAACGGTGTCCGGGCAGTTCAGGATCGTCACGTTCCGTGACATCCTCACCGGTCAAGAGCACGCCGCCCTTGTGAAGGGAGACGTGACAGGAGACGAGCCGGTCTTGGTGCGCGTCCACTCGGAGTGCCTCACCGGCGACGCGCTGGGGTCGCTGCGCTGCGACTGTGGCGACCAGCTCCGGTCGGCCCTGGCGACCATCGAGCACGAGGGGCGGGGGGTCGTCCTGTACATGCGTCAGGAGGGGCGGGGCATCGGCCTCCTCGGCAAGATGTGCGCCTACCACCTCCAGGACCAGGGCCTGGACACGGTCGAGGCGAACCTCCAGCTCGGGTACCCGGCGGACCTCCGGGAGTACGGGATCGGAGCCCAGATGCTCGTGGACCTCGGGGTGAAGAAGATCCGTCTGCTCACGAACAACCCCCGCAAGGTGGCCGGCCTCGCTGGATACGGGCTAACGATCGTGGACACCGTGCCGCTCGAGATCGAACCGAACCCGTTCAACGTGCGCTACCTGAAGGCGAAGAAAGAGAAGCTCGGCCACAAGCTGGACAAGGTGTGAGGCGTATGCGTTCACCGCCGAGACGCAGAGGACGCAGAGAAAACCAGTCCTGGAATGGAATCCAAGACCGGTTGATGCTCACTCCCGGACTCCTCTGCAAACTCCGCGTCTCTGCGGTGGATTCAGGGTGGGGCAGGCATCGGCTGTAAGGAGGAGACGATGGCGACGTACGAAGGCAAGCTCGATGGGAAGGGTCTCAAGGTCGGGATCGCCGTGTCGCGGTTCAACGACCTCGTGACGAAGGAGCTCCTGGGCGGGGCGTTGGACCGGCTGCACCGGCTGGGTGTGGCAGAGAAGGACATCTCCGTGGCGTGGGTGCCGGGGGCGTTCGAGCTCCCGCGGGCCGTGCAGGCCCTCGGGGCGTCGGGGAAGTTCCACGGCGTGCTCGCCCTCGCCGCGGTTGTGCGGGGGGCCACGCCCCACTTCGAGTACGTGGCCGCCGAGGCGGCGAAGGGACTCGCCAAGCTGAACCTCGACCTGCCGGTGCCGGTGGCGTTCGGCGTCCTCACCGCCGACACGATGGACCAGGCCCTCGAACGGGCGGGAGGAAAGGTCGGGAACAAGGGCGCCCAGGCCGCGGAGTCCCTCGTGGAGATGATCAACCTGGAGAAGGCGATCGGGAGATGACCCTGCAGACCTCTTCTTACCGCAGAGACGCGGAAAACGTAGAGGAAGACCCGTTCACCACAAGGGCACGAAGACACCACGGTTTCTGGGGTTTCAAACCCAAGAGATCTGTTCCCTTCGCACCTTTGGGGCCCTCGTGTCTTGGTGTCTTTGTGGCAGATCCTATCGGCATTCTCTGCGCCCTCTGCGGCTCAGCGGTGAGCAACGGCCCTGATGGAGTCGCGCCGTGAAGGTGGAGAGCGTTCGCGGGATGCGCGATATCCTCCCCGAGGAGACCCCGCTCTGGCAGAAGCTGGAAGCGGAGATCCGCGCTGCGTTCGCCCTCTACGGGTACGGCGAGATCCGCGTCCCCCTCGTCGAGCGGGTCGAGCTCTTCTCCCGCGGGGTCGGCGAGGAGACCGAGGTCGTGGACAAGCAGATGTACGTATTCCCCGACCGGAAGGGCCTCCAGCTCTCCCTACGGCCCGAGGCGACCGCGTCCGTGGTCCGGGCGTACGTCGAGCACGGGCTCCACGCCAAGGGCGACCTCGCCAAGCTCTACTACCTGGGGGCGATGTTCCGCTATGAGAAACCGCAGCTTGGGCGTCAGCGCCAGTTCCACCAGTACGGGGTCGAGGCGATCGGGTCGCTCGATCCAGCCCTCGACGCCGAGGCGATGGACCTCGCCTGGCACCTCATGGAGCGGCTGTTGGTTCGTGATCCGTCATCCGAAGTCCGTGATTCGGGGCTCTTCAGCCAGCCCACGCTCCCCGGACAACGGACCACGGACAACGGACCACGGACAACGGACCACGGCCTTCTCCTACGACTGAACTCGATCGGCTGCCGGGAGGACCGCCCCGTGTACCGCGCCGCCCTGCAGGGCTACTTCGCGGCCCAGGTGGGAGACCTGTGCCCGGAGTGCCGGCGCCGGCTGGAGACGAACCCCCTGCGGATCCTCGACTGCAAGGAGGAAGGGTGCCGCGCCCTGTCGCGGGAGGCCCCGCGCTCCGTGGACCACCTCTGCCCGGAATGCGGTCAGCACTTCGCCGACGTGCAGGCCCACCTCGAGGCCCTCGGGCTGGCCCACGAGTTCGACCCGACTCTCGTCCGCGGCCTGGACTACTACACGCGCACCGTGTTCGAGCTCTGCTCGCGCGACCTCGGGGCTCAGGACGCCCTCCTCGGCGGCGGGCGGTACGACGGGCTGGTGGAACTCCTCGGCGGACCCCCCACCCCCGCGGTCGGGTTCGCGGGCGGGATGGAGCGGCTGGCCATCGTCCTCTCCGCCCAGCAGGGGGCGGAGGCGTCGGGACCCGCGCTCGACCTGTACCTCGTCCCGATCGGGGACGAGGCCCGGCGCGAGGGAACGAAGCTGCTCTCGGGTCTGCGCCGCAGGGGGATCTCCGTGGACACCGACTACATGGGGCGGTCCCTGCGCAAGGCGATGCAGGTGGCCGGCCGCAGCGCGCGCTACGCGGCGATCCTTGGGCAGGACGAACTCGCCCGCGGCGAGATCAAGCTCAAGAACCTCTCCTCCGGGGAGGAGAAACCGGTCCTCCTCCCGCAGTTCGCAGCCGACCCTCACACCTTCCTCCGCACCGTCGACCACACCGAGACGCTGTAGCGTCGCAGCTTGCATGCCTGCTGCAGGCAGGTCTGCGACGGCCTTCTCACCGAGCCGCCCAACCAGACTTCCGTCGGGGATGAACCCCGACGCTACGACACCCGCTCACTCCGGGGCTACTGAGGCCCCTGAGACTCGACCCGCTTCGCCATCAGGATGTCGGGCTTGCCGAACCCGTTGGCGTCCGGGATCAGGCCCACCACCACGAACCCGCACTTTCGGTAGAACGCGAACGGGTGCCCTCCCACGTCCTCGATCCGCGCCGCCCGAGAGAGGACGTCCGGGTAGAGGTCCACGCCGGAGAGGTTCGTCCGACCGTCCTCGTCGTCCGTGCCCACGTAGATCGTGTCCACGCCCCGCTCGCGGGCGAGACGCTCCAGGTCCGCGACCAGGGCCCGGCCGATCCCCTGCCGCTGCCGGTCGGGCCGCACCACGAGGGGGTGAAGCTCCCACACGTGGCCTTGGTAGCAAGGAACCGCCCCGATCCATCCGACCACGTCCCCGTTCTCGTCCAGAGCCACCCGGCTGACCCGGTCCGGCCCCAGAGACTCCCGCGCCTCCGCCAGCCCTTCCTCCAACGTGTGCCACCCACTCGGGATGTGGGAGAAGCAGCGCACCAGCAGCTCCGCTGCCTGGCGTGAAGCTTGTTCGCCACCTTGTTCCAGATCGCGGATCAGCATCTCACGGGCTACACACGGTGACGGGACCAAACATCCGCCCATCCAGGTGGCCGATTGCATCAAGCCAGACCAGCGGGCCTCCTCCGACTACGTGTGCATGCATGGCAAACGAGACGTGCACGGCTGAAGGGTTGACATCCACGTAGGCTAGCGGCAGGCGGATCTCGAGGCCCTGTCTTCCAAAGGCGGCATCAGCGTACCCGTACGTGGTGCTGTCTGAGCCACTCCCTTGGAGTGTGGCAACGTGCCTCCCATTCAGAATACCAACAGCGATTCTGTGATCAACGCGGCCGTCGCCGTTGAAGTCGATGAAGAACAGACAGGCAGGAACTTTGGTCAGATCGATGGTGCCCGCAAAGCCCACGTACAGGAAGAGGTATCCTTCGCATAGGAGACCGTGCAGGCTGATGATGTCGGGAGTTCCGGCCGGCGCGTCTCCGCGAGGGTCCGTTGCTAGCAGGTGCTCCTTCGTCCATTCATCGCCGACTCCGTCAACTCGGATCAGTCTGCTGACTGTCGGACCCTCACGGTAGACCGTCTCCAGGTAGTCTTGGGCGGGTTTCAGCCTGAAGGTCCATGTCGGGTCCCACACACCTCCACCCCCCGCCCAGCCGGCCGGGCCTGTCAGTGGGTAATCCCACCAGAACGCCCCAAAGAACCATGGCTGGTCAAAGCAGCTGGAAACGAGTCCCCTATAGAACATGAGCTGCGCGTTTAGGTCAACCTCACGACCGCTGATCACGATCATGGCCTGGTCGTACGGAGCGCTCGCAGCGGCCGCCTCAGTGAAGATCAGCGGCCGTCCAAGATGGGAGGCAAGTGGCTCCAAGAGACTGTCAACCATCCACTTCCATCGCGAGAGAACCTCTTCCGCGGATGGATCCCGCAGTTCGGAGAACGGGAAGAAGTCGGCGCAGTGGTTCACTCCCATCACGTCGATCTCTCGGTAAAGCGCCAGTGCTCTCCCGATGGCTCCCCACGAGTCGGAGTACTCTAGCTTCTCCAGAAGAAGGCCCTCTGCCCAGGTTATCGGTCCCGGGTACGCTTGACGAGCCTGTCTGACCACGCCGATCATCGACTGGTTCCAGGTGTCGTTCGGGACATAGCGGGCGACCGGTTCGCCCACCCATGCGTGGTCCAGTTCGCCCGCCATGTTGTACAGCTCAACGCCTGGGCAGTACATGTCTGCCCCCAGCTTGGTGTAGAGCCTGGCCAGCCGGTCAGTCACATCCTTGTAGCTCCGGACCCACGCTTCCCAGTCCGCAGGCCGCATCGTCTGACGCCCATGGCCTACCCAGACCATGTCATCAAGCGGCCAGAATTGGAGCGAGCCGAGCACCGAGATGCCTAACCTGTGAGCCTCATTGACCACATAGGAGATCTCTGCCTCCGTCCACGTTGGAGCGGTGTGCCAATCATAGAGCGGCACCACAGTGGTTGACGTCAAAGTGGTTGTGAACCAATTGGGATCGATCTTGATCCAGTTCACTCCCATTCTCTGCACCTCCAGGAACACGACGTCAACTGTTCTGAACTGGCGTTCTCTCGTCCAGCCATACGCGCTGTGTGGGCCAAGCCAGTGCGTGCCGCAGTTCACAGCCCGCATGAACTCCATCGGCCTCCACCTGGAGAACCGCAGCGTCCGGTCGAGGAGCCCGAGGTCGGGCTTGTTGTACTGCCGTATGTGCTCCTCAGTCGACAGGATCCGGTTGATGTCGAGGATCACGCCCCACGGCACGAAGTAGTCCTTCTTCCCTTGGGGGTTCACGAGAGTCCGGTCACTGCAGAAGACCACCACAGGTATCTCTACCAGGCCCGTACGGCCGTCCGGGGCGCTCACGTGCAGCGTCACCTCTCCGTAGCCCTGCCACTCAGGGTTGTGCCCCCAGATGTAGAGCATCCCGTCCTCGATTGCTGTACCGATCCCCTCCGGGTGGCTCACCTCGAACGTCCACGTGAGAGAGGAAACGGGGAGATCGCCGAGAACCGGGTAGAACGCGAGCTCGGGTACCCCGTGGAGGGGTAGGGCGAAGACCTCGTCCCGATCGGACACGCCCTGCATCACATAGGCTGGGTGGGCGAAGAACACTGGGTTGAGCAGTTCCCCGTGAACCTCCGGCTTGGCTTTCGGATCAGAGAACCCAAGGTTGGGCCGAGCGGAGGACGGTGGACTGGCAAACCACTCGATCTTCACCACCCGGGCGCTGTCTGGCCGCCAGGTGAAGCTGAACCAGCCCCCGGCAGGTATCTCTCCGCCGCTCAGGACAATCACCGTGGCCGGACCTTGGGGATCGCGCTGGGGGAAGCTTGGCCACATCGAGGTGATCTCGGCGGGCTCGGAGAACTCGACCCGCACCGCCCGCGCCACCGCGCCCGAGTCGTTCCGGTACATCGCCCCGGCCAGAACTGTCCCCGCCAACCCCACGACCAGCGCCATTGCCAACCCGAGTGCTCTCCTCATCTTCCCCTCCTCGCTGCCATGATAGGCGCGGGCTCGTTCGCTGCCAACAGTGGGAAGGCGTCGGGACCTTCATTCTCAGGGTCTTGTGGGCGAAGGCTGGCCAGCTTGTGAGCCTTGAGATGAACGTCTGGGTCTGGAGATTGCGGTGAACTCCCTAGCCAAGAACCCGAACTCCCTCCTCTCCCTCCCGATTCCTCCTCTCTTGGGAATGCGGGAGGCGCCTTCTGACAGCGGTCTCCTCTGTGCAACGCGACGCGGGATTGACCTCGGAAGGGTTCGCGGCTATCGTCAGGTCGGACAGTACGACTTTCCCACGCAACGAGGAGGTGCGGGATGCCGGTGGTGCGGGTGAAGCGGAAGTTTCAGGTCACGATCCCGGCCGAGGTCCGCAAGCGGCTCGACCTCGCGGAAGGCGACTACCTGGAGGTCACGGAAGAGGACAACCAGATCGTGCTCAAGCCGAAGGTGGTGCTCGACAAGCCCGATGAGAGGGCCTTGGCGCAACTGGAGGCGATCCTCGAGCGGATCCGCCAGCCTGGCGAGGTCTCAGAGGAAGAGGTCGAGAGGGACGTGCTCGAAGCGATCCGCACGGTGAGGAGAGATGCCCGTGCTCGCCGCCGTTCTTGACACAAGCGTCCTTGCGGCAGCCTTTCTCAGACCGGACGGGATCAACCGCGGGGTCCTGCTCCGGGCCGGGCGTGACTATCGGCTCGTCCTATCTGAGGCGATCCTCGAGGAGACGGAACGCGTGCTCATGACGTACAAGCGGATCCGCTCCCGCTATCCCTACGCCGACGACGAAGTCCGGGCGTTCATCCGCGCGCTGCGGGGCGTAGGTCAGCAGGTTGTCACAGCATGGCCCGAGGTCCGGGTGATCAGAGAGGATCCCGATGACGACATGGTGCTGGGAGCTGCCCTGGCGGGCGGGGCGGACGTCATCGTCTCGAAAGACCACCACCTGCAGGCTCTGGGAAGCTACCAAGGGATCAGGATCATGTCCACTCAGGAGTTCGTGCGGGTGCTCGAGCATGGCGAGTCGGGCTGATCGGCGCGCGACAGACGGCTGGGGAGCCGGTCAGGAAGGAGCTGCCCGAGGGCGCCCGCAGGAGGTCTCTCATACCGGGATGGCCTCGCGGAGAACCCTGTCCCGGATGCGTGACTTCAGACCGCGGACCGTCACCACGTCCACCCGGCAGCCGAGCAGGCTCTCAAGCTCCTGCTGAAGCCCGCCGAGGTCGAGCAGGGTGCGGCCCGGTTCGAGTTCCACCAGGAAGTCAACATCGCTCTGCTGATCGGCCTGCCCACGCGCGACAGAGCCGAAAACGCGCACGCTCCGTGCCCCGTGCTTCGCGCAGAGGCGCAGGATCCTCTCGCGCTTCTCCCTGACCCGAACGTCCAACGTCATCGCCGTCTCCTCGCCGCCATGATAGGCGCAGCCCCCGCGTCTGCCAACAGGGGCCCAGACGCCTTGGGGTGAGGTTCAACATGACCGCGTGACGAGCGGATGCCCGTGGGGAAGAAGATCCGGATGCACGTGGCCTGGTGCGCGTTCTGCGCCCAGCGTGCGTCACCCGCTCGGGATGTGGGCAAAGCAGCGGACCAGCAGCTCCGCCGCTTGGCGGATGGCCCCTTCGTCCAGGGCAGAGAGGTGCTCAACCATCACCAGGTGCATACCCTGTCAGACGGTGTCTCCAATGCCCTGCATCCCAGCTGACCTCAGCATGGCAGTGGAGACGGAGTCCTAGAGCGCTGGAAGCGACAGCCACTCTGTTGCATTCTCAACTTGCCCCAGAGTATTGTGAAACGTTACGCGAACCCTGCCTGGTGGCCAGATCAGGTTACGCTCGACGAACGCCCTGGAGAACCTTAACTCCACTGAACTACCTGCAACAGCAACATCAGCGGTCCCAACCCTTGTGTACTCAGGATAGCCTGTGTGGAGCCAGCCGTTCCACCTCTCCGAGACCGTGTACACATTGTCGCACTGAACGAACAACCCAGGATGGCCACCACGTCCGGCGGCGATCTCCAGAGTCAGGAAACCCCGCTTGGTTACCAACGCCTCAAACTCGATCATGAAGTAGAGGTATTGCTCATCAGCAGCGAAGTACACACCAGCAATGCCGGCCGCTCCAGATGAACCTTCACTGCGGGCACTGGTGATCAGATAGGCAGGCAACCAATCATCCCGCTGGCCGTCCACCCGGATGAGCCTCGGCACAGCCCTGCCCAGGAACAACTCCTGAATGAGGTCCTCCACCTTCAGCCTAGGCGTGAAGTCGTAACCGTCTTGGACCCCCCCACCGAAGTTAGGATCAAAGGAGTATGTGTACCATCCAGGACCGAAGTACCCGTCCATGCTAACGAAGGCTAGGTGTTGCGACAGGTAATGCAGTCTCATGTCGGAAATGCTGACAGTGGTGGACGAAGGGGCTTTCTCCCAGTAGAGAAACGTCACGCCCCAGTTCGCCGCACCCTCAAGCGCAACACACCCGTTTTCGACCGCGATGAACGGCTTGTTGTACCTTTCCTGGAATGGTTGGAAGTACTTCTCGATCAACCCCTTCCATGCCTCAACAAGCTGCTCCACTGTCGGATTGGGGAACGAGGTGAGAGGCGGGCTGTCCACCCTGCCGGTCCGTCCGTCCACCCGAAAGACCAGAATCGCAGTAAGTACGTCTACGTGCGCCCAGAATCGCGCATGGAGGATGTCTCCTCCGGGGTAGAAGTGGGCTCCGTAGACACAGATCTTGGTAATCGGTCCAGGAAAAGCGTTCCTGCCCCTTGTCACGATCCGAATGATCGTATCGTCAATGAGGGCTGGGTCTCTTTCGGCGATTGGTCCGATTCCTTCTATCCAACTCGCCAGACCAACCATGTCTACACCAAGTGCCACCAGACTAGGAAGAATAGCCAGTTCAAGGGTTTCGATCAGCCGGAACACCACCATCACCGAGTCGGGAGTAGAATCGTCCATCTCGTATAGACCCTCGCTGAACGCAGGATCAAGATGGTAGTGGTGGTAGTACAGAACAGATATACCGATCCTGTGCGCTTCGTTGATGACGTAAGCCACCTCATGCGCACGTCGTGTCGGGCCAGCCGCTGAGTATCTGTCATATATGGGCACAAGCTCAGTGCAGCTGCGCGACGTGAAATAGTAGATGTTCTCGAATCTTATGGTATCAACTCCAATGGACCGAAGTTCGTCGAGTACGACATCAACGTAGGTAAACTGACTCGACTGTGGCCACGGCCCACCAGGTACGAGTTCGTTCTTCCATTTGCGGATTGTGACATCCCTCATGAACTCCATCTGGCGCCAGCGGGAGAAGCGCAACGTTCGGTCGAGGAGCCCGAGGTCGGGCTTGTTGTACTGCCGCATGTGCTCCTCAGTCGAGAGGATCCGGTTGATGTCGAGGACCACGCCCCACGGGACGAAGTAGTCCTTCTTCCCCTGCGGGTTCACGAGCGTCCGGTCAGTGCAGAACACGACCACCGGGATCTCCACCGAACCGGCGCGCCCGTCCGGGGTGCTCACGTGCAGCTCCACCTCGCCGTACCCCTGCCACTCGGAGTTGCTCCCCCAGATGTAGAGGGTTCCATCCTCGATGGCTGCACCGATCCCCTCCGGATGGCTCACTTCGAACTTCCAGGTGAGCGAGGAAGCGGGGAGATCACCAAGGACCGGGTACAACGCGAGCTCGGGCACCCCGTGGAGGGGTAGGGCGAAGACCTCGTCCCGATCGGAGACACCCTGCATCACGTAGGCGGGATGCGCGAAGAAGGCCGGGTTGAGGAGTTCGCCATGGACCTCGGGCTTGGCTATCGGATCAGAAAACCCCAGGCTGGGTCGAGCGGATGACGGTGGGCTGACGAACCACTCGATCTTCACCACCCGGGCGGTGTCCGGCCGCCAGGTGAAGCTGAACCAGCCGCCGGCGGGGACCTCCCCTCCGCTGAGGACGATCACCGTGGCCGGGCCTGGGGGATCGCGCTGCGGAAAGCTCGGCCACATCGAGGTGATCTCGGCGGGCTCGGAGAACTCGACCCGCACCGCCCGCGCCACCTCGCCCGACGTGTTCTGGTACATCGCCCCGCCCAGACACGTCCCCGCCAGCCCCACCACCAACGCCGCCGCCAGCACCGCCGCCACCAGGACTCCCCAGATCCCTCGGTTCATGCGCCCTCCTCGATCGCATGGTAGCGGGGCACTCATCCCCCAAGCAACCCGTTGGTGGGAACAGCCTAGAGATCGCTGAGTCCTCGACAGGGTCGCGCGGGTTGAACTGCAGAACGGACTACGGAAGACGGATAACGGACCACGAGCCCTCGGCAGAGGCCCAGCGGCCCATTCCCCACGCGCTTCCAGACGGGGTATACTCCCCCCATGAATGAGAAGAAGCTGCCCCATTGGGATCTGTCGCCCCTGTTCGCGAGCCTCGACGCTCCCCAGTTCGGGGCCGCGTGGACGGACCTCCAGGCACGCCTCCAGGCCCTGGGTCCTCTCCTAGACAAGCA
>DYGJ01000022.1:16687-21505 GCA_020724765.1 Thermotoga sp.
GCGACCGATGCGGGACTCCGACACTGCCGCGTTCAAGGAGATCACAACCGCGATCAACGGCTTGCTCGACGCGTTCCTGCCCGTGCGCGCGTTCGTGTCGGGTCAGGTGGACACGGACAGCACGAACCAGGCCGCGCAGGCCAAGCTGTCGGAACTCCAGCGGATGTTCCTCGCCTACGAGCGCCTCCGGCCGCGGCTCACGGCGTGGCTAGCACGGCTCGACCCGGCGAAGATGGGCGCCGGCCCGTACAAGCTGATGCTCGACGAGGCCCGCGTCCAGGCCGAGCACATGATGAGCGAGCCGGAGGAGATCCTCGCCGCCGAGCTCCGCCTCTCGGGCGGGAGCGCGTGGACGAAGCTCCACGGGAACGTGTCGAGCCTCATTACGGCCACCGTGGGCGGGAAGGAGCTGCCGATCACCGCGATCCGCAACCTGGCCCATAACCCGGACCCCGCGGTCCGCAAGGAAGCCCACGACGCGGAGGTCGCGGCGTGGAAGGCGCACGAGGTGCCGCTGGCCGCGGCCCTGAACGGGGTCAAGGGCGAGGCGTCGACCCTCAACCGCAAGCGGAAGTGGGGGGACGACCTCGAGCCCGTGCTCGTCCGCAACCGGATCTCCCCACAGGTGCTCGCGGCGATGCAGGCGGCGGTCGTGGCGAGCTTCCCGCTGTGGAAGCGGTATTTCGGGGCCAAGGCCCGGCTCCTGGGCAAGCCCAAGCTCGACTGGTGGGACCTGTTCGCGCCGGTGGGGAAGAGCGAGAAGGTGTGGACGTGGGACGAAGGGGCGGCGTTCGTGACCCAGCAGCTGGGCACGTTCTCCCGGTCCGACGCTACGGTGGCGGAGACCGCGTTCCGCAACCGGTGGATCGACGCCGAGCCCCGCAAGGGGAAGCGCGGCGGGGCGTACTGCATGCCGATCGGAGGGGGGAACAGCCGGATCCTCGCCAACTTCGAGGAGAGCTTCGACTCGGTCTCGACGATCGCCCACGAGCTCGGCCACGCCTACCATAACCACTGTCTGCGCGAGCAGCCGCCGTTGCTCCGCATGTACCCGATGACCCTCGCCGAGACGGCGAGCATCATGAACGAGACGATCGTCGTCCAGGCCGCGCTCAAGACGCTCCCGGCAAAGGAACAGCTCCCGATCCTCGAGGCCGACCTCCAGGGGGCGGCCCAGGTGGTAGTGGACATCCACTCCCGGTTCCTGTTCGAGAGGTCAGTGTTCGAGAAGAGGGCCGGGCGCGAGCTGTCGGCCGAGGAGTTCTGCGGGCTGATGCTCGATGCCCAGAAGGCGACGTACGGCGACGCCCTCGCCACCTACCACCCCTACATGTGGGCCGTGAAGCCCCACTACTACGGGACGGACTTCTACAACTTCCCGTACACGTTCGGGCTCCTGTTCGGGTTGGCGCTCTACCAGAAGTACGTCGCGGAGGGAGAGGCGTTCGTAGCGAAGTACGACGACCTCCTGGCGTCGGTGGGGATCTACCCGGCGGCCGAACTTGCGGGACGGTTCGGGTTCGACCTCGAGTCGCGGTCGTTCTGGGAGGGCGGGCTGACCGTGCTCGGGGAGCGGGTCGCCCGGTTCGAGGCGCTCGCAAAGTAGCTGAGGACCGAATGCCGTCGGGCATGAAGCCCGACGCTACCTTGGACCAGGGTTGTGTAGCGTCGGACCCTGTGTCCGACGGCCTCTCTGCAAAGGCGCCCCACGGCCGTCGGGGATGAACCCCCACGCTACGACTTCCGCTCGGCGGTGAAGAGCTGCTGGGTCTCTAATCGACAGTCAGGGTCTTGCTTAGGTTTCGGGGGAAGTCGGGATCGTAGCCGCGGGCGACGCTCAGTCGGTAGGCGAGGAGCTGCAACGGGATCACGGCCAGAAGCGGGTTCAACAGCGGCCCAGCCTTAGGGAGCATGATCAGGTCATGGGCGTTGGCCCGCAACCGCGGATCCTCCTCCCCAACGGCGATCGCCCGCCCGCCGCGGCAGGTGACCTCGTTGATCCCGCTCACCACGCGCGCCACGTCCTCTGGGCCTGAGACGAAGATCACCGGGTATCCCTCAGTCACCGCGGACAGGGGGCCGTGCTTGAACTCGGTGGAGAGCATCCCCTCGCAGTGGGCGTACGTGACCTCTTTCATCTTCAGCGCCCCCTCAAGCGCGATGGGGTAGGTCAACCCATACCCGAGGCAGTACAGGTCATCGCGCCGCGCCAGATCGCCCTCCAAATCACCGATCTGGAGGCCCGTCGTGATGATGGTCTTCTCCAGAAGATCGGGAAGTCCGTGGAGATCGGCCGTGGAATGCCCGCCCATCCTGAGCGCGAGGTACAAGAACGCCAGGGCTTGGTTGAGAAACGTCTTCGTCGCGGGAACGCTGATCTCGTAGCCGCAGGCCAGGGGCAAATAGACGCGGCTCTCCCGCATCAGGGTCGAGCCGATCACGTTGAGGAGGCCTAAGGGCTGCAGTCCCCGCGGCCGACTTGCCTCCAACGCGAGGAGGACGTCCTTCGTTTCCCCGCTCTGGCTCACGAATACCCCCACGTCCTCCGGCCCCACCGCCGGCACGTACTGGGGGACGAACTGCGGGGCGAGGACGGGGATCGCCGGCCGGCCGGCCAGGCGGGCGATGTACGTCGCCCCGAGGAGGCACGCGTGGTAGCTCGTTCCGCAGGCCACCAGGTACAGATTCCGCGCCGTCTTCATCCGCTCCACCATCGCAGTCACATACGGGGAGGCGTCAAACAGGTGAAGCATCTCTCCCGCCCGCCTTGGCTGCTCGTGGATCTCCTTGAGCATGAAGTGCGCGTACCCCCCTTTCTGTGCCTCCTCCATCGTCTCCGTGACCGTCTCGATCTCCCGCTCCACGGACCTGCCATCCTCGACCCGCCGAAGCTCGATCCTCCCCGGTTCGAGGATCGCGATCTCGCCATCCTCGATCCGCAGGATATTCGGGGTGAGGGGGAGGATCGAGGGCAGGTCGGAGGACACAACGGCACTCCCGTCGGTGACCCCGGCCACGAGCCCCGACCCTTTCTTGAACGCGTACATCCGGTTCTCGTCCACCCGCCCGATTACGAACGCGTAGTCGCCCTCCAGGTCCTCGTACGCCCGCCGGATCGCGTCGAGCATCGAGTACCCCTGATTCACGTACCGCTCCACGGCGTGAACGCACGTCTCGCCGTCGTTCGTGGAGCGGAGGGTCATCCCCTCAGAGATGAACGCCTCGCGCAGCTCGACGTTGTTCACAACGTTTCCGTTGTGGGCCCCAACGAGGTCGCCGTCGGAGTCGAGGTGGGGCTGGGCGTTGGCCTGCGATGGCGCGCCGAACGTGGCCCAGCGAAGCTGGGCAATGCCCCGCGTTCCGCGCATCTCGTGGAACCGCAGGCGTGCGGCAACCTCGTCCACCTTGCCCACGTCCTTGCGCAGGTCCACCGTGCCGTCGGAGGTCAGGGTCGCACACCCCACCGAGTCGTAGCCGCGGTAGGAGAGGCGCTTGCTCGCCTCCGTCAAGAGCTGGCCCAGAGGTTCATCCCTGCTTGTCACGATGCCGAAAATGCCGCACATGCTAGTCTCCTGGAAAGCGAGGGCTGGTCCGGATGGGTTGGCAGTTCCTGTTCACGGAACTATTCTACTGCCCGGGATCGCGGCCCGCCGCCCCGCTGGGCACGCCTTCAGGTAACGCACGTCTCCATGCTCCTCGGGATCACCCGGTGCGGGTGCCCGACCCGAGCGTCTCTTGTGCAGCCGAGGGACGGGGCTATCCTTCCTCCAATACAACCCATCAGAGCCGGAGGAGGTTTCGATGAACCAGAAAACACGATCGCGGAAAACGCTCCGCTGGTTGGCATTCCTGTTGTGTCTCTCCGTGTCCGCAACGGTGTTCGCCCAGGCCACGGGAGAGGTGACGGTGTGGGCCACGCTGGGAGGGTCGCCGGTCGACGTGCGGGTGGTGGCCCGCGCAGGAGACGAGATACGGGGGGTCTTCTACAGCCCCGCAGCCGTTCCCGGAATCGCCCGCTTCTCCCTTCCTGCGGGGAACTACACCCTGGTGATTGAACACGGGGCGGGGTTCGCCCGCGGGGCGGAGGTTCGCCGGATCGCGGTCGAGGCCGGCGAGAAGGTCGAGCTAAAGGTCGATTTTCCCCAAGGGTTCTCCGTTGCCGAGGCGTGGGGGTACTACTCGGTGGATCTTCACACCCACTCCAACGCGAGCTTCGACGGGTCTACGCCACCCAGCGAACTCGTCGCCGTGCAGCTGGCTGCGGGCCTCGACATCGGGTTCCTGAGCGACCACAACACCGGGGACGGGCACGCTCCGTTCGCCACCGCAGCTGAGAAGCGAGGGTTCCCAGTGATCCTCGGAGTTGAGATCACCGCGTTTCGCTGGCACTGGGTCGCCTACCCGGTGGAGGCGTACGTCCCGAACATCGACCCCATGGTGTGGATGGGGGTCGGATCACCTGCCCCCACGTTCGCCGAGGCCCGCCAAAAGGGGGCCCAGTTCATCCAGGTCGCTCATCCCTATTGGTCCGGAGCGCCGTACTTCGACGCCCTCGGAAAGCCGTTCTTCGACTATGGCTTTGACCTTGTGGAGATCATGAACGGCGAGTTCGACGACGACGATCGGCGAGCGGTCGAACAGATGTTCCGGTTCTGGAGCGAGGGGAAGCGCTACGTGGCCGTGGGGGCAAGCGATGCCCATCACTGGAAGGAGCCGCCCGACATCTACGGCCGACCCCGGACTTACGTCCACGTGGAGGGGGAACTGACGGTGGAGAAGTGGCTTGAAGCGCTTGGACAGGGTCGGGCGTTCGCCACC
>DYGJ01000023.1 GCA_020724765.1 Thermotoga sp.
AAGTCGATCATCTTCCTCCCGATGGCCATCTCCTACGTGGCGGCGGGGGTGATCTGGCGGTTCGTGTACGCGTTTCGCCCCGCCGTCGCACCTCAGATCGGGCTCCTCAACGCGATCATCGTTGGCATGGGGGGGCAACCGGTCTGGCTTCTCATCCAACGCCCGTGGGTGAACAACCTCGCCCTCATCGCGGTGGGGGTGTGGGTGTGGACGGGGTTCTGCATGGTCATCCTCTCCGCGGCGTACAAGGGCATCCCCAGGGAGATGCAGGAGGCGGCGCGCATCGATGGGGCCAATGAGTGGCAGGTGTTCCGCTGCGTGACGATCCCCTTTCTGAAGTCCACCCTGGCCATGATCACTACGACGATGATCGTGTTCGTTCTGAAGATGTTCGACATCGTGTACATCATGACCAACGGCGCCTACGACACGGACGTGATCGCAAACCGGATGTACAACGAGATGTTCCAGTTCAACAACTACGGGATGGCGAGCGCGATCGCGGTGATCCTGTTCGTGGCAATCGTGCCGTTCATCGTGCTCAACGTGCGCCGGTTCCGGGCCCAGGAGGCGGTGCGATGAGCGCATCCCGAAAAGCGAGAAGAGTGCCGCTGCATCTGGTCGTGATCGTTCTCGCGTTGATCTGGCTCTCTCCGTCGCTCGGGCTGCTCGTGAGCTCGTTCCGTCCCCGGCAGGACCTCCTCGCGTCGGGGTGGTGGACGGCCGTCGTCACGCCCAGCGAGTGGGGCCGGTTCACGACGGGCAACTACCAGGACGTCCTGCTGCGTCAGGGGATGGGAAGAGCCTTCCTGAACAGCTTCATCATCACCGTTCCCACGACGCTGATCACCCTCACCATCGCCGCTCTGGCCGCCTACGCCTTGTCGTGGATGGAGTTCCGCGGTCGTCAGGTCTTGCTGATGACCGTGGTCGGGCTGATCGTGATCCCTCTTCAGATGACGCTCATCCCCGTGCTGCGGATGTTCAACGTGCTCAGACTCTCCGGGACCTTTCCCGGGATCTGGCTTGCCCACGCCGGGTACGGGCTTCCCCTGATGATCTACCTCCTGCGGAACTTCTTCGGGGCCCTGCCCCGGGAGCTGTTCGAGTCAGCGTATATGGATGGAGCGACCCCGTTCACCGCGTTCCTGCGGCTCGTGCTCCCGCTGTCGGTCCCGGTGCTGGCTTCGGCGGCGATCTTCCAGTTTCTGTGGGTGTGGAACGACCTCCTCGTGGCCCTGGTGTACCTCGGCGGGTACAGCGAAGTCGCGCCGCTGACGTTGCGGCTTTCGCTCCTCGTAGGGTCGCGGGGACAGGACTGGCACCTCCTGACGTCGGCCGCGTTCGTGTCGATGATCGTGCCGATGGTCGTGTTCTTCTCTCTCCAGCGGTACTTTGTGCGCGGGATCCTCGCCGGTGCGGTCAAGGGGTGACGTTGCCCCCTGCGCAGCGGACGCGGTTGCGGGAGAAGGGGAAGGAAGAGTTCGAGCGACTGCGGACCGAGACCACGGTGGACGGGCAGCGGTTCGAGCTCGCCCAAGCCGGGAAGATGAGCGACCGGGTCCGGTTCGGGATCTTCGCCCGTGACCTCCTCACGGCAGGACTCATCGCGGACGACCGAGCCCTGATCCGGGAGACGTTGCGCTTCTGCGCGTCGACCATCGGCCGCCATCAGGACCCACAGACCGGGGAAGAGCCGGGCCGGGTGGTCCACGAATTCCATCCATACACGCAGGATGATCTTTCCACCCGCTACAACGCCTGCGAGACGAGCCAACTGTTCCTCATCGGAGCGGCGCAGTACCCCGTCGCCGACGACGGGACGACCCTGAGCACGATCAGGGACGGACTGAAGGCTGCAGGTGACTACGTGCTCCGCCACATCGCGGACGATCTCTTCTGGGAGGATCCCCGCCATGCCGGCGCAGCGAGGTACCTGCTTCCCGTCACGTACTGGAAGGACTCGTTTCTTCCCGGGAGACGGAGGTTGCGGTTCCCGGTGGCGTACACCCTGGTCCAGGCCCAAACGGTCGCCGCTTTGCGCGCGCTGGCCGAGCTGACCGAGGCGCTCGATCTCGGGTTCGATCGGGCCGCGCTCGCCGGGCAGGCTTCCGCGACAGCGGCGGCGGTCTGGAGAAGCCTATGGGATGAAGTAACCGACTACCCCGCCTTGGCGCTGGACGGTGGACAGCTCGTCCCTGGGGTGAGTTCGGACGGACTGCACATGCTCGCCTACCTCCAGCCGGAGGACGTGCCGGCAAGGCGCAAGGAGCAGCTCGTTTATCGGGCGCAAGAGCTTGTCACCCCCTACGGATTTCGAACGCTCAGCCCCGGTCACCCCGACTACTCCCCCACCGGCTACCACCAGGGCGCGGTGTGGCCCTTTGAGCAGTGGTTCATCGCCCGCGGGGCGTGGGCGCACGGCCTGGGCGAGACGTTCCAGATTGCCGAGCGGGTGATGGACGCCCTTGCCGAACTGGGGTTCGCGGAGCTACTGTACTGGGACGGGGAAGGCGGCCTACGCGGCCCGGGGGAAGTCCCGGGCGAGGGGTGCGACCTGCAGCTCTGGACGGCCTCTGTCCCGGAAGGATTCCACCGGCTGAACCGAGGAGGTGAACGGGGGAAGAGGTAAGGCCCCCACACATGGAGCTACTAGGAATCGAAAAGTACACCAAGTACGTTGGCGAGGAGGCGGTGGCGGCCGTGGTCCGGGCCGCGCGTCCCCTGTACGGGCTGCGGCTGTTGCACGTGAACGCCACGTTCCACGGGGGCGGGGTGGCGGGAATGCTCCATTCCCTGGTTCCCCTGATGAACGACGTGGGCATCAACGCGGACTGGAGCCTCCTGTACGGGGACCCGTCCTTGTTTCAGGTCACGAAGAAACTCCACAACGCCCTCCAGGGGGAGCCGGTGGACCTGTCGGAGGAAGACCTGGCCAACTACCTCCGGGTGAACGAGGCCTTCGCCCGGTACAGCCCGATCTCCGGTCACGACACGATCATCGTCCACGACCCCCAACCCCTGCCGATGATCCGCTACGAACTGCGGGACACGCCCTGGGTGTGGCGGTGCCACATCGACATCTCCACCCCCCACGAGACGGTGTGGGAGGTCCTCAAGCCGTTCCTCCTCCGCTACGACGCGGTGGTCGCCTCGTCGGAGGCGTTTCGCAAGCCGGACCTTCCGGTGGAGACCCACATCATCGCCCCGGCGATCGATCCACTGTCCGAACTCAACCGCGACCTGTCCCCTGACGAGGTGGAGCGCAAACTCGCCCAGTACTCCATCCCTCGTGACAAGCCGCTCTTGGTGCAGATCTCACGGTTCGACAAGTGGAAGGACCCCCTGGGGGTCCTCGACGTGTTCCAGCGCATTCGCCAGAGCGTGGACTGCCGGTTGGTGATGATGGGGAACATGGCTACCGACGACCCGGAGGGCCCGGAGATCTTCGCGCGGGTCCTCAGCCAGGTGGAGGGGATGAAGGACGTCCAGCTGTTCACCCACACCGATGCCCTGCTTGTGAACGCGCTCCAGCGCGCGGCGGCGGTGGTGTTCCAGCTGTCCCGGCGGGAGGGGTTCGGGCTCACGGTGTCCGAGGCTCTCTGGAAGCGGACCCCCGTCGTGGCCACGGATGTGGGAGGGATCCCCCTCCAGGTGGTCGAAGGCCAGACGGGGTACCTCGTCGAGCCGGAGGGCTACGAGCGGGCGGCGGAGCGGGCGGTGCAGCTCATCCAAGACCGAGAGCTGCGCGAACGGCTGGGGGCCCAGGCCCGGATGCACGTGCAGCAGAAGTTCCTCATGCCCCGGCTGCTTCTCGATTGGCTGAGGGTCCTGGGCGCGTTCGTGTAGTGGGTGCGGGATGAACCCTGTCGAACTCCGCCCCGGGATCCACTGGGTGGGGGTGAACGATCGGATCACGGATCTGTTCGAGGGTCAGTGGCCGCTCCCGTACGGGGTGAGCTACAACAGCTACCTCGTGGTGGGAGAGGTGGTAGCTCTGATGGACGGGGTCAAGGCGCCGTTCGCCGAGGAACTCGTGGCGAACATCGCGCAGATCGTTCCTCCGATGGAGATCGGCTACCTGGTTGTGAACCACATGGAGCCGGACCACACCGGGTCGCTGCCTCTCCTGCGCCGGATCGCGCCCCGCGCCGAGATCCTCGCCACCCCGACCGCGCTCCCGCTTCTGGAGAGCTTCTACGGGATCCGGGACCGGGTGCGGACGGTGGCCGACGGAGAACGACTCGATCTCGGCGGCAAGGTCCTCTCGTTCCACCCGATCCCGTTCGTCCACTGGCCGGAGACGATGGCCACGTTTGAGGAAACGGAGCGCGTCCTCGTCTCCTGCGACGCGTTCGGGGGGTTCGGGGCCCTCGACGGCGTTCTATTCGACGACGAGGCGGATCTCGCTCACTACGAGGCGGAGGCCGTCCGGTACTACGCGAACATCGTCGGCGCGGTGTCCAAACCTGTGCTTAAGGCGATCGAGAAGCTGAAGGGGCTCCCGGTCGAGGTCATCGCCCCCTCCCACGGGCTCGTGTGGCGCCGTGATCCGGGGCGGGTTCTGGACCTGTACCGGAAGCTGGCGCGGATGGAGGGGGAGCCGGCGGTGACCGTGGTCTACGGCTCGATGTACGACCACACCCGGCGCGTGGCGGACGCGGTGGCCCGCGGCGTGGCGGCGGCAGGCGTTCCGGTGCGGGTGGTAGACGCGGCCCGGGTTCACCCAAGCACCGTCCTCGCCGAGGCGTGGCGGAGGAGGGGGCTCGTCCTCGGATCCCCGACC
Source organism: Thermotoga sp. (assembly GCA_020724765.1). Taxonomy (GTDB): domain Bacteria; phylum Bipolaricaulota; class Bipolaricaulia; order Bipolaricaulales; family Bipolaricaulaceae; genus Bipolaricaulis. Next base: position 4,787 of record DYGJ01000023.1, read on the forward strand.
TACGACACGGGGATCTTCCCCGCGCTGGACCACGCCCTGCGCCTCATCGTGGGGAAGAGACTCGCGAACCGAGTGGTGGGCCTGTTTGGGTCGTTCGGGTGGAAGGGAGGTGCGGTGCGGAAGATGGCGGACGAGATGGCCGCCCTGGGCTGGGACTTCGTGGACACGGTGGAGTTCCCGGGCGCGCCGCGGCGGGACGACCTCATCCGCGCCGAGGCGCTCGGGCGAGCGGTCGCGGAGCGGGTGAAGGGATAGCCGTGGCGAAGCGCCTGGCGGTGGTGGACGTCGAGCGGTGCGTGGACTGCCTCCTCTGCGCGCAGGCTTGCGCCCGCCGGTTCGGGGAAGGGGGCTGCGCCCGGTCGGCGATCGCCGTCCGCTCGACAGGTGGGATGGAGCGGGGGTTCGTGGTCGTGGTGTGCCGGGCGTGCGCCGTTCCCCCTTGCCTCCACGCCTGTCCGGTGTGGGCGATCGAGGTGGCCCCCGTGGGAGTCAAGGTCCGCCTCGAGCGGTGCATCGGGTGCAAGGCGTGCGTGGCGGCGTGCGCCATCGGGGCGGTGCAGTGGGATGAGGAGGGCGGGAAGCCCGTGATCTGCGTCCACTGTGGGCTGTGCGCCCGGTTCTGTCCGTACGGGGTTCTCGCGTTGGAGGAGGTGGACGGTGGATAGGCTCCTCACACGCGTCCTGCGTGTGGACCTCACGAAGAAGCGGTCGTGGGTCGAGGAGCGGCCAGACCTGTTCCGGGAACGCCTCGGCGGGACGGGGGCGGGGATCGAGCTCCTCCACGAGCTGTGCCCGACGGGCGCGGACCCGTTGGGGCCGGAGAACCCGGTGATCCTCGCGGTGGGGCCCCTTTCCTCCCTCTACCCGTTGGCCTCGAAGACGGTGGCCCTGTTCAAGTCTCCCCACACGGGGAACCTCGGCGAATCCCACTGCGGGGGCCGCACCGCGTTCGCCCTGCGCCTCGCCGGCTACGGGGCCGTCGTGATCGACGGCCGGAGCGATGTGCCGGTGTACCTGGCGGTCCACGGCGGGAAGGTCCAGTTCCGGGATGCGCGCACTCTGTGGGGGATGGCGTCTTCGGTCACGGTGGGGCGGATCCTCCGTGATACGGAACCCGGGTCGGGCTACCGCACGATCCTCCGCATCGGCCGGGCCGGGGAGAGAGGGGTCACCTACGCCGCAGTGATCGCCGAGACGTACCGCCACTTCGGCCGGCTGGGGCTGGGGGCGGTCCTGGAGAGCAAGAACCTCAAAGCGATCGTTGTGTCCGGAAAGGGCGCGCTCCCCGTCGCCGCGGTGGGGCGCTACCAGGGCCTGTACCGGAAGCTCCACGAGCGGGCGGTCCGGTCGGATCTCATGAAGAAGTACCACAACCTGGGGACGGCCCAGAACGTGGCACCGCTCAACGAGATGGGCGCTCTCCCTGTCAAGAACCTCCAGGCCACCCGGTACCCGGGGGAGCCGGCGTTCTCCGGGGAGAAGCTCGCCGCGGGGTACCTCGGCCGGCGGCTCGCCTGCGCCGGGTGCCCGGTGGCGTGCATTCACCTCGCCGCCCTCCGGGAACCCCACCCGGAAGAGCCGTACTTCTACAAGACGACGTTCGTCTCTTACGACCACGAGCCCCTGTACGCCCTGGGAGCGATGCTCGGGGTGGAAGACGCGCCGGGGGTCCTGAAGCTCATTGATGCGGTGGGGCACGTAGGGCTGGACGCGATGACGGCCGGGGTGGTCCTCGCCTGGGCCACCGAAGCGTTCGCGCAGGGGCTGATCGCAGGGACGGAAACGGGCGGCCTCCGGCCGCGGTGGAGCGACGTCGCGGTGTACGGAGAGATGATCCGCCGCATCGCGGACCGAACGACGGACTTCTACCGCGTCCTCGGAGAAGGAGTCCGGGCAGCAGCGGAGCGGTACGGCGGAGAGGAGTTCGCGCTCCACTTCGGGGGAAACGAGATGCCTGGCTACCACACCGGACCGGGCGCCCTCCTCACCTACCTCTCCGGGGCCCGCCACTCGCACCTCGACTCGGCCGGGTACGCCCTCGATCAGGAGGCGCTCCGCCAGGGAACGGAACTCGCACCCGAGGACCTCGCCCGGAGGCTCGTGGCCGAGGAGGCGCGGCGGCAGGTGTTGTCGTCGCTCGTGGTGTGTTTCTTCGCCCGCGGGCTGTACGATCTGGGGACGGTTCGGGAGTGTCTCGGCACCCTGGGGATGGAGCGGGACGAGACGGCCCTCGCTCGGCTCGGAGAAGGGGTGCTGCGGCGCAAGCACGCGTTCAAGGTCCGCGAGGGGTTCGACCTGGGGAAGATTTCGATCCCGGAGCGGGCGTTGGCCTCCCCGGCCCCGGGTGGGGCGGTGGACGAGGCGTACCTTCGTCGCGCCCTGGGGGAGATGAACCGGTGGTTGGAGGGAAGATATGAACTGGAAGGACAGGATTAGGCGCGAGTTCATGGAAACGGACCGGCAGTTCGTGGACGAGGTCCTCCCCGTGAGGTCGGTGGACCGGGCGGCGTTCGGGCTCCTGGCCGACGCCACGCAGTATCGGCTTGTGGAGGAAACGGGGGAGGTCCACCTCCAGGCGGAGATCGCAGCAACGGAAGAGGTGCTGCGTTCGCTTACCCGCAGCGGACTCGCGGTGAAGCCGCAGGACGCGCAGGCCGCGGTGGACCGGTTCGCTGCGCTGTGGGAGGAGAAGGCCCGCCACCGCGGGACGTGGGAAGGAGCGGTGGCCCAGGCCCGTGCCGACGGAGAGGTCCGCGCCGCGCGCCCACCCAAGCCGGGACGCTCGCTCTGGGAGAAGCTCCGCGGTCTCTGCCGCTGAAGAACGGTTGTCGGGATAGACAGACCTCCTGTACCATGGAACCTCAAAGGAGGGAACCGTGAAAGGAAATGCGAAGATCATCAAGGCGCTCAACGCACGGCTGGCTGAGGAGTTGGGGGCAACGGTTCAGTACATGCTCCACGCCGAGATGTGCGCGGACTGGGGGTACGGGAAGCTCCACGAGATCCTCGAGAAGCGGGCCATCACCGAGATGCGCCACTGGGAGAAGCTCGTAGAACGGATCCTGTTTCTTGAGGGGAAGCCGGTCGTGACGAACATGGGTTCAGTCCACGTCGGAGAGAACGTGTCCAAGATCCACCACCACGACCTGAAGGCCGAGCACGACGCGGTGAAGCTGTACAACGAGACGATCCAGCTCTGCGCGGAACAGGGCGACAACGCGACGAAGGTCCTCCTAGAAGGGATTCTCAAGGATGAAGAGGATCACGTGGACTGGATCGAGACCCAGCTCAGCCTCATCGAGCAGCTCAGTCTGGAGAACTACCTCATCGAGCAGACAGAGTAGGGAGGGGAGCCGGAAGCCCCAACAAAAACACCGGGCTTCTGCCCGGCAAAGAGATAAGTACGACAACCCTCCCCCCTTGTCAAGGGGGGAGAGCAGAGAACCACGATGTTCTCGTTGGGACGCGAGGAGGAGCCATGATCCACCCTGGACAGCACGCACCGGAGTTCGTGCTCCTCGACACGAACCGACACCCCGTGAGGCTCGCCGACTTCCAAGGGAAGAAGGTCGTCCTCGCGTTCTACCCGGGCGCGTTCACCAAGGTCTGCCAGAAGGAGCTCTGTGCGTTCCGGGACATGCTTGCCAACCTCGAAGCGTTGAACGCCCAGGTGGTGGGGATCAGCGTGGACAGCCCTTGGGCAAACGGCGCGTTCGCCGCGGCGAACCGGATCGGGTTCCCGCTCCTTTCCGACTACACCCGCGACGTGTCCCGCCGCTACGGGGGCGTGCACGAGGACTTCGCGGGGCTCGCCGGGTACTCCGTCGCCAAGCGGTCGGTGTTCGTGGTGGATGGAGGGGGCATCGTCCGCTATGCCTGGGTGTCCGACGATCCGGGGATGGAGCCTCCCTACGCCGAGATTCAGGCCGCCCTGGACACGACCCAGACCTAAGCATGGCGGTCCGGATCGCTGGGGCAGCGGGACAGGGCGTTCAAACCCTGGGGGAGATTCTCGCCCGCGCCCTGTTCCGGTCCGGGCTTTACCTCCACGGGGAGTTCTCCTACCACTCCCGAATCCGTGGTGGGGAAAACGCGTTCACCCTGCGCGTTGGGGAAGCCCCGGTGTTGACCACGACGGACGACGTCGACGTCCTCCTCTCCCTGAACGAAGAGATGCTCGACCTGTACCGGCCCTGGGTGCGTGAAGGGGGAGTCGTGGTCACGGACGAGGCGGTGGGGGATCCCGCGGACGGGGAGGTGCGGGTGCCAGCGGTTCGCCTCGCCCGGGAGGAGCTGAAGCTCCCCATCGCAGCGGGGGTCATCCTCCTCGGGACGGCGGCACGCCTCCTCGGGTTGGATCGGGAGCGGGTGGCCGACGCGATCCGCGAGGTGTTTGGGGACAAGGCCGAGCCCAACCTGCGGGCTCTGGATCTCGGCTATGACCACGTCCCGAACGGCCGGTGGCAGCTCCCCTCTCCCCAGTTCAAGCAGGGAGAGGCGATGCTCCTCACCGGCGGACAGGCGGTGGGGGCGGGCGCGATCGCCGCCGGGTGCCGGTTCCTCTCCTCGTACCCCATGACCCCCGGTACGGCGGTTCTGGAGTTCCTCGCCAAGCACGCTGCGAAGCACGGGATCGTGGTCGAGCAAGCCGAAGATGAGATCGCGGCGATCAACATGGCACTTGGCGCCGCTTACGCTGGGGCGCGGTCCCTCGTCACCACCTCCGGCGGCGGGTTCGCCCTGATGGTGGAAGGGCTGTCGCTGGCGGGGATGATCGAGACCCCGGTGGTGATCCACCTCGGTCAGCGGCCCGGACCGGCGACGGGCCTTCCCACCCGCACTGGGCAGGAGAACCTCTTGTTCGCCCTCCACGCCGGGCACGGGGAGTTCCCCCGGTACATCGTCGCCCCATCTGACGCCGCCGACGCCTTCTACCTCACGATGAAGGCGTTGGAGGTCGCGGAGACGTACCAAGTCCCGGCGATCATCCTCACGGATCAGTTTCTGGTGGACTCGTACGTCGTCGTCCCTGCGCTCGACCCGGCCCGGGTGCCGGTACACGACCACCTCCTTCCCGTCGAGGACCTCGCCCGGATGGAGAGCTACAACAGGTTCGCCCTCGCCCCATCGGGCATCTCCCCCCGCACCCTCCCTGGGGTTTCGGAGAAGCTCGTCCTCGTGGACTCCGACGAGCACGACGCCTACGGGAGGATCACGGAAGACCTCGAGATCCGGGTGGCCATGGTGGAGAAGCGGTTGCGCAAAGGGGACGGGTTGCGGGCAGAAGTCGCTCCCCCCGAGATCTACCCCACGGGGTCGCTGCGCGGGAAGCGCATCCTCCTCGGGTGGGGCTCCACGTACGGCGCGATCCGGGAGGCGGTGGAGAGGCTGGGCGCTGGCTACGCCCACGTCCACCTCCGCGAGCTGTGGCCGCTACGGACAGAGGAACTCCGGCACGTGTGGAGCGAGGCCGAGGAAGTGGTCCTCGTGGAGGAAACGGCCACGGGACAGATGGGAAGGCTCATCGCCGGGGAGACGGGCCTGCAGCCCCACCGGTTCGTCCCGCGCTACGACGGGCGTCCGTTCACGGCCCAGGACATCGTGGAGAAGGTGACACGATGAACCGCGAGGAGTACCTCGCCGACGTGGAACTCGCGTGGTGCCCGGGGTGCGGGAACTTCGCAATCCGCACATCCCTCGCCGCAGCCCTGGCCCAGCTCGGCCTCCCGCCCCACAAGGTGGTCCTCGCCACCGGGATCGGCCAGGCGGCGAAGATCGCCCACTACGTAAACCTGAACGGGTTCAACGGCCTCCACGGCCGGACGGTGGCCGCCGCGGCAGGGATCAAGCTGGCACGCCCGGATCTCACCGTGATCGCCGAGTCCGGGGACGGGGACTTGTATGGCGAAGGAGGGAACCACCTCCTCCACAACATCCGCCGCAACGTGGACTTGACGGTGATCGCCCACGACAACAGGGTGTACGGGCTCACCAAGGGCCAGGCCTCGCCCACCGCGCCCCGTGGATATCGGACGCGGGCCCAACCCGCGGGATCGCCCTCGGCCGCCCTAAACCCGCTCGCCCTCGCCGTAGCCCTGGACGCCCCGTTCGTGGCCCAGACCTTTTCCGGCGAACCCGACCGCACGGCGAACCTCATCTCCCAAGCGATTCAGCACAGAGGGTTTTCGCTGGTGAACGTTCTTCACCCTTGCCCAAGCTGGAACCGAGTCCAGACGTTCGCCTGGTACAAGGAGCGCCTCGTCCACCTCGACGAGACCGGACACGACCCCGGTGATCAGGGCCAAGCCTTCGCGGTCGCCACACGAAGTGGCGAACAGATCCCGGTCGGGATCCTGTACACCACAGACCGGCCCACGTTCGCAGATGGTCACCCCGTGCTGTCCGGCGACCCGGTGGGCCTTCGCCCTCTCCCTTCTTCAGACGTCGTTCGGTCCCTCCTCACCACGTTTTTCTAGACGCCAACAGCCTGTTGGGGAGGACCCTCAGAGGACGGGAGGCCGACTGCTGATCGCCCGTCGGGCATACTTCACTCCAGAGGGACAGGGAACGCACTCAATGGCCGACCGAAAAGAGCATCTCCAGGCAGAGGAATCGAACCGCCTTCTGTGGGACGAGATGGCCCGCGTCCACATCCGCGCCTACAAGGAGGTGCAGCTCCTCCGCGATGGAGCGGAGATCCTCGACGAGATCGAGCTCCGCGAGGTGGGCAACGTGGCTGGCAAGCGCCTCCTTCACCTCCAGTGCCACATCGGCACAGACACGTTGGCCTGGGCCCGCCACGGGGCGATCGTGACCGGGGTGGACTTCTCGGCCGAGGCGATCACGTGCGCCGAGGACCTGCGGGATGAGCTTGGGCTCGACGCGCGGTTCATCCAGGCCAACGTCTACGATCTCCCCGAGGTCTTGCCGGAGGAGTTCGACATCCTGTACACGTCGCGAGGCGTCCTGTGCTGGCTGCGCGACCTCGAGGCGTGGGCGCGGGTCGTCGCTCGGTACCTCGCGCCCGGCGGGCTCTTCTACCTGATGGAGTCCCATCCCATCCTCAACGCACTCGAAGAACACTCCCAAGGAGAGCTCGCGTTCCGCCACCCGTACTTCCACAGCTCGGAGCCGGTGCGATGGGAGCCGGGCGGGCCCGACTACGCCGATCCCTCTCACCGCCTGGGGCATCCTTCCCACGAGTGGATTTGGAGCCTGTCCGACGTCGTGAACGCGATCCTCGGAGCAGGATTGCGGATCGATCTCCTGAACGAGTACGACCGGTTGTTCTTCCAGTTCCTCCCGAGCATGACATCTGAAGACGGACGCTGGTACAGCCTCTCTCAGTACGCAGACAAGGTGCCGCTCCTGTTCACCCTCCGCGCGCGAAAAGCGCCGTGACGTGTAACCGGTGACGCGTCACGGAGAGCGGATCACGGTTCACGGTCGGCAGGCTCGGAGGCCACGGGCGGGAGGATCCGCAGGATGGCGAGCACCCCGCCCAGGTAGACGGGGTCGGTCTCCCGCCCCAGCGCGGCGTTGAGGAAGGCGAACGCCCGCAGTATGTGGTCCGCGCCGGTGTCCAGTCGCCGGGCGCGCAGAGCTTGGACCGCATCGTCCCGCGCCATGGTGAGCAACAACAGCACCTTCTTCACCACAAAGGAGAGTCGCTCACGAAGCTCAGGCGGGACGTCGGCCTTAGAGAGGAACTCGGTGAGGGATCGCGCCTCAGGCAGGAGACCTGTAAACCTCTCCTCGGGCCCAAGCCGGGGATCGAACCCATCCCCGCCCGGTCCCACCAGGTAGTTGAGGATCTGACCGGCGTACAGGCGCTGATCCAACTGGGTCGGGGAGAGGACCCCCATCGTGGCCAGGTGGAGGGAGAGCCGAATCCGCTCGCTCATCGCCCGCAGCGTGACCACGATCCGTACCACGTCCGACGGCACCGACGAAAGGGAGGGATCGGATTGGGCTCCACCTCCCACCGCTCCGATCAGAGCAGCCACGATCACTCCCACCACCGCTCGCCGCGTGTTCATCGTTCCCTTCTGCATCGCCTTCACTGTAGGCCGCCCTCCGGTCAACGGGCCACCAACAGCCGGTCAATCCCCGTTCCCCCGCGGTTCGAGCCGATACCCGAACCCCGGGACGTTGACGATCATCTCCTCTCCCCCTGACTTCGCATCGCGCAGCCTCTTTCGGAGAAGGTAGACGTGCTGCTTCACGTCCTTGGCGTTGGCGTAGCGGGAGTCAGACCACACCGCAGCGAGGATCTCTCGATCGGAGAACACCCGCCCGGGCTGGCTCGCGAGGAGCGAGAGGAGCGCGTACGGCTTGGGTGGAAGGACCACAGGCCTCCCCGCCAGCGTGACCCGTTTCTGCAGTCCCTCGATCACGAGGTCGCCGATGCGCACAGCGTCCGGCCCCACCTCCCCCTCAAGCGCGCCGCGCTCGGGTCTTCTCCTCCCCACCCCGAACAAGACCCCGAACACGACGAGGTCCAACCCGATCCCAATCCCCGCCGCCACGAGCATCCCCGCACGAACCCCCGCGACGATCTCCCCTGTGTCCAGCCCGACCCGTACGTGGCCCGAGCCCCCCTCGAGGAGGGGGACGGCCACGTCGAGGGCCGCGATCCCCGCGGAGATCCCCCTGTACTCGGCCTGGAGGATGCGGGGTGAACCGTCCAGACGCGGAAGCTCTTCTGGGACCAAGGGCTCCCGCCGCGCGTCCACGTGGACGACCCCATGAGAGACGACCTGCACGTAAAGCACGCTCCCCAGGAACATCAGCCGCGCTGCCCGTTCGATCGCCTCCGCGTCGCCGGCAGCAAGCCACGCCTCTGCGGCATCGGCGAACGCCACTGCAAACGCAACCCCCTGCGAGCGGAACGATGCCTCGATCGCCCGCCGGTGAACGGAAGCAAACACCGCCACTGCAACGACGGTCAGGGCCACTACCCCCACCGCGACCCCAACCCGCCATCTCCACGGCATCGCCCGCATGGGGGAAGGTTACACGCAGCGGCCCGTGCTTGACCGGCTGTTGACCACGCCACGGTGGTTCCGTGACCACGCCCTACCTATCCTGCGCGTGGTTCCCGATGCCCCGCATCGGGAACCACATCAACGAAGGAGGTACACATGGTTCAAACACGGTTGTTCCTCATGGGCGTGATCGGAGGTCTGCTCCTCGCCACAGTGGGTGCCGTCGCAGCGCCGCCGACACCGGCCGCAAGGCCGCCAGTGGAGCCAATCCCGTTCGCCAGGGTTCTCGCTCTCACGGTCCAGGACATCGCGGAAGGGATTACCGCCCTCCACAAGGCGCTCCCGTTGATCGCCCCGCGCCTGGAGCCGATCGAGGGCATCCTCAAGGGGTTGCGGGACACAATCCGGGACCGCGAGGACATCGAACTCAAGGACGTGCACGTGGAGATCCTGAAGCTGGACCTCCACCTTCACCGGCTCCTGTTCGATCTAGAGCAGGGCGCACGGGAGATGGCCGAGTTCCGCGACACGGTGAAACAGTTTGTGGATCGGTTCACCTCACGGATGGACCCGCGAATGGCCCAGCAGTTCCGCGAGTTCGCTCAGGGGCTTCTCGAGCTCATCCAGGAGCGGGCCGGGGAGCGGCGCCCCGGGACGACGGACCCGAATCAGCTGGCGCGGATCGTGGGGAAGCTGAAGGCGGACGTGAACCGCCTTGACCTCCTCCTTCTGAGGTCGCTCGAAGCGGCGCCCGAAGAGAAGTAGCCCGCATAGCTCAACCCAGGAACGCCCGGCGGGATCCCCGTCGGGCGCTCTCTTCTTGGGTACGATGGCCAGGTGCTCCTCACCACCTCCCGCCTGGCGCTCGTGACGTGCCCTCTCGACGTCGCCCAGGCGCTGCTCAGCAACCGTCAGGAGGCTGCACAGATCTTGGGGGCCGGCTTGCCGTCCGGCTGGCCCTCGCCCGAGATCGAGGGGATCCTCCCCCTGTACGCTCAGGAGCTCCTCCACGACCCAGAGGTCCTCGGTTGGGGCATTTGGATCTCCGTCAACCGCGAGACGAACGTGATCGTTGGAGACGCGGGGTTCAAGGGCCGACCGGATCGGGCGGGTACGTTGGAGATCGGGTACGGAACCGCCCCTGCCTACCGCCGCCGGGGCTACGCCACCGAGGCGGTGAGATCTCTTGTCGACTGGGCGTTCACTCATCCCGAGGTGAAGAGGGTTCTTGGCGAGTGCGCACCGGACAATCCGGCCTCAACCCGCGTCCTCGAGAAGGCCGGGTTCCGACTCATCGACCGCACTAACGAGTCCCTCTACTGGGAAATCGCACGCCGGATATGATCACGGAGAGATGAACAGCCAACGCGTTCCCATTCGGGCAATCCTGTTCGACTGGGGCGGGACGCTGATGCGGGAGATCCCCGGGTTCGACGGCCCGATGGCGGACTGGCCGCGGGTCGAGGCGATCCCGGGTGCAGTAGATGTCCTGCATTCGCTCCACGGCGCGTACACGATTGGCGTGGCCACGAACGCCGCTCTGTCCGATGAACGCCTCGTGCGGACGGCCCTCGCCCGGGTGGGTCTCGAACCGTATGTGTCCGTGGTCGTCACAGCGCGCGATCTGGGAACGAGCAAGCCCGACGCCGCGTTCTTCCACGCTGTGCTGGAGCGCGTTGGATGTTCCCCAACGGAGGCAGCGATGGTCGGGGACGGGTACGGCTCGGACATCGTGGGAGCCAAGGCGACCGGGCTGCGGGCGATCTGGTTCAGCCCCGCCGGGAGGCGGTGCCCGCTCGTTCATCCCGTCCACGACGCGGCGGTCCGGGCGCTGGCGGACCTTCCAGGCATCCTGGCTGGGCCGTTCCTCCCGGACGTCGGGGAGTCGCTCCGCATCCTGCGGGATCACGACGTCCCCGAGAACATCATTCGCCACTCCCTTGCCGTGGCGGCGGTCGCCCACCGCCTTGCCCTGCTCCTGCGAGCACAAGGAACCGCGGTGGACCTCCTTCTCGTCCATCGCGGCGCTCTTCTCCATGACCTGGATAAGCTTTCCTCGCAGGACCGTGCCGAGCACGGGATCAAGGCGGGACGGACCCTTCGCGAGCTGGGCTGGCCGGATCTGGCTGGGATCGTCGAGCGGCACGTCCTGGGTGCGCACCCGGAGACGTGGGAGGAGAAGCTCGTCCACTACGCGGACAAGATCGTGGAGGAGGATGAGGTCGTGGGGCTCGCGGACCGGGTGACGGCCCTCTCCTGCCGGTATGTCTCCGATGCCAACCGGATCGCGCAGGCGCTCCCTCAGCTCCTCAGCCTGGAAGAGGAGATCGTGCGGAGCCTCCGAGCGGCGCGAGACTCGCTCCTCGCCGAGGTGCAGACGCTCGACCTCCGGCTCCCGGCGTTTGTCGCCGCCCCCGGCGCCGCCTAAGATCAACCCAGGCATAAGGAGGGGAGCGCCGATGAGAGGTAAAGAGTGGAAGCTCGTCTGGAACGTGGTAAGTCTGCTCGTGCTTCTGGCCGCGGGCATCGTGCTTGCTGGGTGTGATCTCCTCAATCCGATCGGCCCGGCCCTTCCTCCCGACCGGGCTCCCACGGGGGTCACGGCATCAACGGGCCAGTTCGAGGACCTGGTCCAAGTCACGTGGCTGGCAATGGAGAGAGCGACAAGCTACCGCGTGTTTCGCGCCGACACCCGAGAGGGCGACTACCAACTCCTCGGCAGCGAGTCCTCTCTCGTGTACGCCGACCGGGTGGGCACGGAGAACCAGGGCCGGCTGTACTGGTACAAGGTCGAGGCGTGCAACTCGGTCGGCTGCAGCGCCAAGTCAACAGCCGCGGCGGGCTACGCCGGGTACCCCCCTGCTCCCACCAACGTTCGGGCGAGCGCCACGTACGGGGACAAGATTGTCGTCACCTGGGACCCGGTGCCTGGGGCCACCTACTACCAGGTGTACCGGGAGCAAAACCCTGCCCAAGGGTTCACGATTGTGCCAGGTGGGAACAACGTCGTGTCCACATCCTTTGACGACACGACGGCGACAGCCGGCACCTGGTACTGGTACCGCGTGAAGGCGTGCCATGCCACCGGCTGCAGCGCCCTCTCCCAACCAGCCTCCGGCCGGCGGTAGCGCCTCCTCGGCTGGGGCCCGCCCGACACCTGGCGGTTGGACACGCGGGGCCTCAGCTACGGTTGCCCTCGCCCCACCGTGATCCACACCAAGTCGTGGCTCCCGTTGCGGGCGTCATCGTAGACATGGAGTTGGGCCTCGAAGGTCATCACGTCCACCCCGTCGGGAAGCGTGTAGACGTGCACGATCTCCTGGCAATCGATGGACACGACAGCCATTGGTTCTGACATGAACCTTGTTCCGTCACCGAAGCTCAGAGAGAACAACTCGATCTTCCGGCCCTCCCTTGGCTGCGCGGAGACGTAGAACGTGACCGGCTCTCCCGCTAACACCGAGATTGGGACCGCCTCGATGGTCACCGCCGGACCCCGTTCCACAGGGCCGACGAGAAGCTCCTGCAGTCGGGCGCATCCCAGCAGGCCCACCAGTAGACCGGCTATGATCAGTCCCCCACCTACGATCCTGCCGATGTTCCGGCTCAACATCTCGATCACCTCCGCCCGATTCTATGCCCGCAGAGCTGTGGTTATCAACTCGAGCATGATACGTTCTTGTGATGATATGTAGATCTAGACGTTCTGTTTAACGCCTCTTCGATCGAACCTAACCCGCAGCACGAGAATCCCAGCGATCACAAGCACGCCTCCCATGATCTGATCAACGGACAACCCTTCCCCAAGGGCGAGCCACGCCCAGGCCGCGGCCAGGATAGGCTCCAGGGTCGCCACGATCGCGGCTCGGCTCGCCTCCAGCCTCCGGAGAGCCATGAGGTACAGCCCGTAGGCGAGGATCGAGGGGAACACGGCGAGGGCCACGATGATGAGCCATCCCTGAATGGGCAGGATGGGGAGGACCGCGCCTTGGCCTCCCCATAGTGCTGTCAAGAACATCCCGCCGAACAGGAACCCGTAGAACATCACCGTCCACGGATCGACTCGAACCAAGAGCCGCTTCCCCATCAGGTTGTAGGCGGCGAGGCAGAGGGCGTTCCCGAGAGCGTAGCCCAGGCCGATGAGGTTGCCCTGAAAGGCTCCGGGTTCGTGGCCGCCAGCCACGAGAAACACCCCTCCCGCGGTGAAGGCCAAGGCAAGGAGCTTCCGCGCGGTGAACGGCTCCCTCAAGATGGGCCAGGCAAGGAGGGCCACCAGGGCAGGGTGGCTGTAGGCGACGACGATCGCCGTGGCGACGGTCGTGTGCTGCAGGGCGAGGAAGAACAGCGCGAAGTTCGCCCCGACAGCGACCACGCCGTAGAGGGCCAGGCCAGGGATCCTCTCCCTCGGCGCACGGAGGAGCCGGGGCTGGACGAATCCTAGTCCGACTCCGAGAATCCCCAGGGCGAACAAGACCCGGAACGTGACGACGAACAGAGGCTCTGCCCCCAGGCTGTAGAGGGCCTTCCCCATCAACCCCAGGGTGGACCAGAACAGGACAGCCGCGAGGACAAGGCTCACGGAAGGGGATACGCGAGGACGAGCACGTGCCGAAAGTAAGGCAGGGGTACAAGCCCGTATCGGTTGAAGATGTCCACCTTCTCCTCCCCAGGGACCATCGCGGCCAGGTACTCCTGTCCACGTTCGCGGGCGCGGGCGTGGGCGAACCGGAGTAGGGAGTCCCCCGCCGCGTCGTCACCGTGGAGGAACGCGACCGTCGCGAAGGTCGCCGGCGCGTAGGGATCCGGGGCCAGGATGAGGAGCCCACGCGGGGGATCCCCCCAGGCGAACACCTCTCCGCGGGAGACCCGCTCCGCCAGCCGCTCCCGCGTGAGCTCCGGAAACCGCCAGCCCAGCCCGAGGAATCCGCGCGCATCGCGGTACGCGGACGAGGCGCGGATGAAGGCCCAGGCCGGCTCGACGTCGCGAACGGGGGAGACCCCGGAGGGCGCGGCCTCCTCCCGCACCGGGCCCTCGACGTAGGTGAACCGCGCGATCTCCTGGAACCCCTGCTTTGCGGCGATGTGCAGGCTCTCGGCGTTCACCTCGGCCGTGGCGAATCGGATCGAGCGCGGCTTCAAGGCCAGCGCGGACTCGAACTGGTGCTGGGCAAGCGCCTTGGCCACGCCCTTTCCTCGGTGGGCCGGGTCCACCCGCAGGCCTTCCAGCCACACCTCGCCTGGAGCGAACACCGTGAGCTTGCCCAGCCCCGCCAGCTGGCCGTCGAGCTCGGCCACGGCGAGGCCGCCCTCGGCGAGCCAGCCATCGAGGACGAGCGGAATGTAGTCCTCTCCCTCCCAGATCTGGGCGGAGATGGCAAGGATCGCGTCCCGATCCTCAGGCCGTGCCGACCGCAGCGCGATCGCCAGAGCGTCCCTCCAAGTGCCGGCGGATCTCCTCGATGTGGAACCCCTCGTGCCACAACGTCCGCCGGAGGATCTTCCGGAGCGTCCACCCCTCGGTGAACGTCCCCGACCACGTCGTCTCGGGCACGTTCACCTCCTTCGCCGGCGCCGTCGCAAAGAGCCCGCGCAAGACGGGCTCGGCCGCGGCGCGGACCGCGGAGAGCGCGGCGAACACGTCGCGAGGCTCCTCCGTGGGGAGGTGGGCCGGGGTGGGAACCCGTGTGAGGTACCAGTACTCCGCCCCGGCGATGTGCCGCAGGATGCGGTGGACGCTCGGAGCACGAAGATCGTGGATTCCCTTGCCCTCTTCCTCTGGATCGCCCTGATCGAGAACGTCCGGGGGGAGGTTCTGGACGAGCGTAAGGAGCGTTCGCCGGTGGTGGGCCATCCACCGCAGGTCCCGCTCGAACTCGTCCCGGGTGGGGGCATGACGATCCCAAGCGAACAGGGCCCGGGTGTCCCCCCGCTTCACCGGGCAGCGTGGATCGCGAACCTCCTCGGCTACCTCAAGCGCGTTCCGATCCCACCGCAGAGACGCGGAGGCCGCAGAGAGGCGGGGGGCGGAAGGCCTCATCGGACTGAGAACTCGGTCCGATCCAGAAGCACGGCTTCTCTGCGTGCTCCGCGCCTCAGCGGTGCCGGCCCGTTCGAACCCGGAGAGCCAGTCCAAGAGACGCTCGATGCGCGACGGGAGGACCTCCAGCGCTTCTTCCGGCGACGCCCCCCGCGAGAAGCACCCCGGGAGGTCGAGGACCCACGCGTAGGTCCAGCTTTCCTCGCCTATCTCCAACCCGACGCTATACCGTGAGTGCACGCTACTTCCCATCATCCGCCACCCACAGGAGCACCGTACCGTCCTCTGACCCGGTGGCGAGGATCGTCCCGTCGGGCGTGAACGCGAGCGCGGTGCCGCCTCCCGCATGGCCGGTGAGGGTGCGCAGCGGGCGCCCTATAGCTACGTCCCACAAGAACACCACGCCAAACCCGCCCTCCGTGGCGAGCACCTTCCCATCCGGGGAGAACGCCACCAGGGGGACATCGCGCGCGAGCACGGTGAGGCTAACCCGAAGCTCTCCCGTGGCCGCGTCCCACAGCTTGACTGTGTGGTCGGGGGAACCGGAAGCGAGGGTCCGGCCGTCGGGGGAGAACGCCACCGCGATCCCCCCGCTCTCGTGGCCAAGGAGCGCGCGGACGATCGCCCCTGTACCCACGTCCCACATCCGGATCGTGGCGTCGCTCGACCCCGAGGCGACGGTGGCCCCGTCGGCGGAAAACGCCACCGAGTTCACAGCCGCTGTATGGCCTCTCAGGGTGCGGATCTCCCGATCGGTGGACGGATCCCACAGCTTCACCGTGCCGTCGCTGGACCCGGAAGCGAGGATCGCCCCATTGGGAGAAAACGCGACCGACGTGACGTACCCCGTGTGTCCAGCGAGCGTGCGGATCTCCTTTCCTGTAGAAGAATCCCAGAGCTTCACCTTCCGGTCGTAGGACGCGGAGGCGAGCACCTTCCCATCCGGGGAGAAGGCGATCGAACGGACGTAGCCCGTGTGCCCGATGAGGAGGGCCAGGAGTTGCAGGCTTGCTGCATCCCGAATCTCCGCTCCGCTGGTAGTTCCCACCGCCAGCTTCGTCCCATCCGGGGAGTAGGAGAGGCAGGTGACCGTTCCGATCGCGAGCCGCCCCACCGCTCCCTCGGGAAGGCTTCCTGTCGGCTGGGCAACCCCGAGCGCTCCCGCAGTCAGCACGATCCACGCGAGTCCAATGGACTTGGTCATCACCCATCACCTCCTCCACGAACGCCGATCTCCACAGGCCCCATGCTACCACTGCGGGGCACGTGAGACCCGCTCAGTGCATGGTCTGCATGTCGATGAGGCCGCGGCGGTGGGCGATCCGTTCCGCCCACCGGAAGAACAAGACCGACGCCACGGCGAGCACCACCGTGGAGAGGGCGAGGATCAGGACCACGGTCCCCGTGGAGAGGGAGCGCAGTGCCTCGTTCCCTCCGTCACCAAGGACCGATCGCCGCAGGGCCTCCAGCCAGTACGTAACCGGAAGTCCCTTCCCCACCGCCTGGAGCGGGGCCGGGAGGACATCGAGGGGAAACACCACGCCGGAGAGGAGGTACAGCGCCCCAGCCACCCCCTGGCCGATGAAGTAGTTGTGCCGAGCGGTGAGGAGCGTCGCCCCGCCGAGGAGAAGGCCCATGAACGCGAGCGCCG
>DYGJ01000024.1 GCA_020724765.1 Thermotoga sp.
CTGGCGGATGAGCTCATAGTCCGCGAGGCCGTGCTCGGTCAGCCGGACCAGCCCCACCGCCTGGCCGCGATGGCCGGCCTGGACGATCGGCACGTCGCCCACCCAGACCGGCTCCTCCAGGAAGCGGTGGTTGTGGCCGAGAACGAACAGATCGCACTCGGGCAGCGCGGCGGCGAGGGCTTGGGCTCGGGGGAAGTCCAGGTGCCCGAGGAGGATGAACGCATCGTGGGGCGGCGCCTCCGCAAGGGCCGTCCGCACGCTCTCCAGCGGATCGAGGAGCGTCCACCCCGGCCAGATGAGGGCGAGGTCCCACAGAACCCCCAGGAGGAGGATCCGCACCCCGCGCACCTCTACGAGGACCCATCTCTGGGTGGGGACATCACTGAGGAGGTTCGTGGCCAACACGGGAAACGGGGCCGCGGAGACGAGATCGGCCAACAGGCGCGGCCCGAGGTAGGTCTCGTGGTTCCCGAGGACCATCGCGTCATAGCCGAGGTCGGCCATCGTCTTCAGGGTCGCCCACGCCTCGGCGGCTCCGGTGAGCCGATGGGTGTCCTCCCACGTGTCGCCGGCATCGAGGACCAGGTCGGCCGGAGCGAGGAGCGGGGCGAGGGTCGCGAGCTGGGTCGAGTAGGCGTGGACGTCGTTCGTGAACGCGATCGTGATCTCCCACGCCCCGGCGGTGGCCGAGAACAACAGGGCTAGAAGTAGAGCCCGCACCATAGGGTCAGTCCTCCGTGGCGGATCAGGGCCGCCGCCCACAGCCGGGTCCATCGGAACCGGAGCCCGCACGCGTTCTCGTGTCCCAACGATCCAAACAGCGCGAGATGCGAAGATGCCATGACCTCCCACGCGAGCTGGAGGTCGCCGAGACCGCGGACGAGCGCCAACCACGCCGGGCCGATCGCCCGGCCGAGGGCAACTCGGGGTGGGGGGAGATCGAGCCAGGCGAACCACGGCCCGGTAAGGATGCGAAGGCGCCCCCCCACCGTGGGCTCGCCGACTCCAACGAATACCTGAAGCGGTCCGATCGGCAGGAGGGCCCACGGCTGGGGACCGAGGCCGACGGTTCCTCCTCCGGCCATCGCCACCGGCACAGTCCCCAGTGCCCACAGAAACGCTGCCAGTTCCACAGGCCGATCATAGCGAACGAGGGCCGGTGGAACCCGTGACCGAGCGGCCTCACAATGAGGCGATGCTCGACAAGGTCCGGGAGGCGATCCAGAGGCACGGGCTCGTTGGTTTAGGGGAACGCGTCCTCGTCGCCGTGTCCGGGGGGGCGGACTCGATGGCCCTCCTCCACGCCCTTCACCGGGTGAGAGACGAACTCGGGGTGTCCCTGGTCGCGGCTCACCTCGACCACGGGATTCGGCCCGACACCGCGGAGGATCTGGCGGTGGTGCGGGCGGCCAGCAAGGGCCTAGGCATCCCGCTCGTGTTCGATCGGGTGGACGTTCCCGCTCAGGCCCGCGCGAAGCGGCTCAACCTAGAGGAGGCGGCGCGGCTGGCGCGCCGGGACTCCCTGGAGCGGGCCGCGCGCGAGGTCGGGGCGACGAGAATCGCCCTCGGCCACACCCGATCCGACGTGGCGGAGACCGTGCTTCTGCACCTGCTGCGGGGAGCCGGCCCCCGTGGGCTGCGGGGGATTCTCCCCGCGACGCCGCCCTACGTGCGGCCCCTGATCCTCGTATCCCGCGCGGAAGCGCGAGGGTTCTGTCAGGCCGAACGGATCCCGTTCCGCGATGACCCGACGAACGACGATCGGCGGCTTCTGCGGAACGCGATCCGGTTAGAGGTCCTCCCGATCCTCTCCCGGTTCAACCCCCAGATCGAAGAGGCCCTCGCCCGCGCTGCCCACCTGTGCGCCGATGCCGAAGAAGCTTTGAGCTGGACCGCGCATCTCGCTCTGGCCGAGGTCTCCCGAGCCGCGGACCTCGACCTCGAGCTCCTGTGTGCGTTTCCCCGGAGCGTGCAGGCCCTCGTCGTGCGCCGGGCGGTCGAGGCTACTGGGGTCACGCTGGAGGAACGCCACGTTCGTCAGGTCCTGGATGCGCTGGCCGCGGGCCGAGGCGAAGTGCACCTGCCCGGCGGGGCCGCCGCTCGAATCGGGAGCGGGGTCCTCTCCTTCGGCCGGGCCTCAAGCTCGCCCGTTCCCGACCGGGCGTGGAAGCTGCCCCTGGACGGTGAGGGGACGATCGCGGATCTGGGCTGGGCGTTTCGCGTGTCCAAGGTCCCACGGCCGGAGAACCTCGTGCCCTCGAGCCCGCTCGTCGCCTACTTCGACGCGCGCCGGATCGCCCCGCCGCTCGTCGTGCGCCCGCCGCGGGAGGGGGACCGGCTGCGGCCGCTCGGCATGGCGGGGACGAAGCGGGTCCGCGACCTCCTCATGGGGGCCCGCATCCCGCGTTGGGAACGCACGCGGTGGCCCCTCCTCTGCGACGGGCGGGGGATCGCGTGGGTGGTGGGGGTGCGGATGAGCGACGATCATCGGGTCATGCCCGACGCAACGGAAGCGCTGAGAGTAGAGGCGCGGCGACTGTGATCACCGTTCTCGTGTTCGTGGGGACGATCCTGTTCCTCATCGGCGTCCACGAGGGCGGCCACTTCCTCGCGGGGAAACTCCTTGGGATCGCCGTCGAGGAGTTCGCCCTCGGGTTCGGTCCCGCTGTGTGGACGCGACGACGCGGCGAAACGCGGTACAGCCTGCGCATCTTCCCCCTCGGCGGGTTCGTGCGCCTCGCCGGGGAGGCGGAGGCGACCACCGACGTCCCGTTCGAGCGCACCTACTACGGCCAGCCGGCGTGGAAGCGGTTCGTCCTCTCCCTGTGTGGGCCGGTAGCCAACGTCATCCTCGCCGTGGCCGTGGTTCTGGGGGCGATCCTCGGGATCGGCCTCCCCCGGCCCCAGGTGGCGGGGCTCGTGCCCGGCCGGCCCGCCGCGGAGGTGCTCGAGGTGGGCGACGTGATCCTCACCATCGGCGGGCGCTCCGCGTGGGCCACCGAGGACGTGGGGGCGGCGATCCGCGCGCTCGCCCCCGAGCCCGTGACCTTCGGGATCCGCCGTGGGGAGGAGAGGCTGCAGGTGGTCGTGGCCCCGGTGTTCGCCGAGGAGGAAAGCCGCTATCTCGTCGGGGCGTACTTCCTTCCCCAGATCATCCTCGCCCAGATCGAGGAGGTGACCGCCGGCGGCTCCTGGTTGCGTGCGGGGTTCCTCCCCGGCGACCGGGTCGTTTCCCTGTGCGGCGACGACGTGCGGTCATTCTTCGACCTCTACGCGCAGTGGGAGGCAGGGTGCCGTGAGGCCGTGGTGGAGCGGGGGGGAGAGTGGCTGGTTCTGCCCTTGCCGGACTCCGCCGAGCGGTTGTTCGGCGATGCCTCGTTCCGAACGCTTCCGCCGATCTACGAGCGGCCTCCAATCGCCGAGGGCGTTGGGCTCTCTTTCAAGGAGATCGGGGGGGCGATGGCGGGGTTCATGACCGTGATCCGGGGGCTTCTCACCCGGTCCATCCCCGCTGGGGAGGCGGTCACCGGCCCCATTGGAATCGCGGCCGTCCTCGGCCAGGGCGTGGAGGCGGGCCCGCTGGTGCTGCTCCTGCTCGTGGCCCTGATCAGCCTCAACCTCGCCCTGTTCAACCTCATCCCGTTCCCGGCCCTCGACGGGGCACGGATGGCGTTCGCGCTCTACGAGATGGTCACCCGGCGCAAGGTCTCGCCGCGGGTGGAGATGGCGGTCCACGCCGCGGGGTTCGCGATCCTGCTCGGGCTGCTGATCCTGATCACGTTCCAGGACCTCCGCCGCCTGTTCGGGTGAGACGGCCAAGGGATGGTGCCGCCCTCCCGCACCCGTGGCTCAACTTCGCCGGTGGTTACCGAACACCGGGATTGCATACCTCTTCGGTGTTCATCATGGTTCTGCGAGTTGGAGAACGCTCTGGCACGAGCGCACGAGCGAGTGATGATGTGCTGCAAAGCAAATTCTCTCAGCCAGACAAGTGGGAAGAGAGCGTGTAGTATTTATGGCATGGAGCCTATCTCTCAACAAGGGGTCAGGGGCGAAAGCACGCCATCACCAAGGACCTTTATCTCGTACAGCTGGACGAGTCCAGACCACGAGGCACGCGTTCTTGCGCTGGCCACTGAACTGAGAAAGATGGGTGTCGACGTGATTCTCGACAAGTGGGATCTGAGACCGGGGCACGATGCGTATGCGTTCATGGAACAGATGGTTAGCGATCCAGGTGTCAAGAAGGTCATTCTTGTCTGTGACAGGGGTTATGAACAGAAGGCCGACGCACGGGCCGGCGGCGTCGGAGCTGAAGCCCAGATCATCTCGGCCGAGATTTACCAGAGAGTCTCCCAGGACAAGTTCGTTGCGGTTGTCTTCGAACGCGACGAAAACGGTCGAGCATGTGTGCCAGCATACTATCGTTCCCGTATTCACATTGATCTGAGTGATCCTAGTTCCTACCACGAGGGTTTCGATCAGCCGATCAGGTGGATCTTCGACAAGCCAGTGTACGAGAAGCCGGAGATCGGACGTACGTTTGTCTCTTCGCCTCAAGGTGCAGTGATCTTGACGACTTCGGCCCAACGACGTGCTCTTGACGCGATCCGCGAAGGGCGCACGATCGCGGTGCCGGCAGTTATTGAGTACTTCCAGCGAATTGCTGAGCAAATGGAGAAGGTTCGTCTGGACACAACTGCTGATCCCTTTCACGAGGCGGTGATTGCGAGCATCGATTCTCTGCTGCCATCTCACAACGATGCTGCGGCGGTCTTCGTCGGTCTGGCGATGTACGTTGACGAGCCAACCACAGCGAAGGCTCTTCATCGGCTCTTCGAGACTCTGCTACCGTTTATGGACTGTCCTGAGGGGATGAGGCGTTCCAGGGAGTGGGATTTCGACAACTACCGGTTCATCGTGCACGAGCTCTTCCTGTATGCTGTGGCCGCGCTGCTTCGCCATGAGCGTTTCAAGGCTGTTGCAGAGCTGGTGGGAGAGGACTTCTACGTTGATCGAGGTGCGAGACAGGCGTCGGAAGCTATGGTACCGTTTACCTCTGTTCGTCGGCGGATGGAGTCTTTGGAGCAACGCAAGCGTGACCTGAAGTTGAACAGGGTTTCACTCCGAGCCGATTTGCTTAGGGATCGGTGCAGCGGTAGCGGTTTTGAGTTCCGTCAGATCGTGCAGGCCGACTTTGTCCTCTTCGTGCGAAGTTCCCTGCATTTACGGGAGAGCGAAGTCTGGTTTCCGGAGACCTATCCGTACGCTATGTGGTCCGATGTCCCGTTCGAGATCTTCGCTCGATCGAAGTCCCGACGCTACTTCGAGAGAATCGTGACATTGTTGGACATAGAGTCGAAGGATGAACTCTCCGCGCTGGTGCAGGGTTTTCGATCCGGGAGCAGGTGGGTTCCACATGTGGATGGGGTTCCCCTCGATGTGGGCGGACTCCTTGGACTGGGGTCGCTCTGCACTGCGCCGTAAGTTTAGGGTTTGGCCTTCGGGTTCTCTGCCCCGGTACGCGCTTCGGGGACTGAGGTCTGAACCCGAGGACAGCTGACAGATGAGAGTCACCGTCCACGCGCCGATCCCTTCGCCCCGGCCGAGAGCACCCATCCCCTCGGGCGTGACGGCCTTGACCGACACCGCGGACCTCTCGGTCCTCAGGGCCGCAGCGATTCGCTCCCGCATCAGCGGGACGTGAGGGGCGATGGTCGGCCGCTGCGCCACCACCGCCGCGTCCATCTGATAGAGGACGAACCCCGCCTCGTTCGCTGGCCCCGGAACGCTAGCGCCCGGTGAGCTGGCGGATCGCCGTGGCGAGATCCTGACGGCTGATCACGCGCAGGACCGTGACCCCATCGGGCTCCGCTGCGCAAAGCACCCGGTACGCCCCCACCCGCAGCCGGTGGATCGCGGGCCGGTCGATCCCTTCCAGGCGCTTGACCCCGGGGACCTCGTGCAACAAGCCTTCCGCAAGGGGCTCCAGCGACTGCAGGATGCGCAGGCGTTGTCTCGCCGGAACCCGCGCCAGGTCCTTCAGGGCTCTAGCGGTGAGCTGTACGCGCAATCTCGTCCTTGGTGGCGGCGATCGCCTCGTCCAACGGGACGACCCGGCCGGCGGCCAGATCCGCGAACGCTTCGTCCAGTGACCTTTTGAACGCGGGCTCGTCTAGCATCACCAGATCTTCGAGCTCCTCCTCGCTCAGGCCTCGGATGACGGCCACGGGCTTGCCGTTGCGGGTGACGAATACCGGCTTGTCCTCCGCCACGGTTCGCAGGATCTTCGAAGTTCGGTCGTGCAGCTCTTTCACGCTCACAAAGGGCATAGTTCTCACATCCTTGCTACAATAGTAGCGCTTTCAGCAGAAGAAGGCAACGGGAAAAGGCAAGGAGTGTCGTGTAAAGCGTCGAATCCGGGGTTCAGCTTCGCGTTGTGCGCGGTCGGTTTGCCGACGGGCGAGTCTACGGGCGTGACCCTGAGGACACGCCACGGACCAGGGCCACCGCCCACGCGCCGATCCCCTCCTCACGCCTCAAGGTGCCCAGCCCCTCGGGCGTGCTGGCCTTCACGGACACTGCGCTCACTTCGCCCCCAAGCGCGCCGGCGATCCGCTCCTGACCGTCGGGGACATGAGCCGGAGGATGCACGGGCAGCAGGGATGCTCCAATACAAGACCCGACCCCCCCGCTCACCGAATAGGAACGTAGATGTCCAGCTGTCGGTACCTCATCTTCGCATATGCTTCATCTGATGTGATGACGTGAAACAGAGCAGGGCGATCTTGACTCTCGTCAACCACGAAACGGCCAGACTCCTCTAGCCACTGCCTGACTGCTTGGTATACCCTGTTTCCATCTGCATCGTCTTGATCAACCGAAACCGCTGCCGCGTACAAACCTCCCATGAAGTCGACCACCTTGTACGGGCATGCTCCTACGGCTTCCGGAGGCAGCGCATACAGCCAGACCAGTTGGTTGATCGAGCTATCGTGGTACATGAAGTCCCGAGGGTAGAATTTATCTACGCGCTTCTTGTCCAGTGCAGTCCACCACTCATCAAATGCCTGTAGATCAGCACCCGACGCCGATGCCATTCGGCAACTGGGAAGCTCAATGATCCTGATTCCCGACGGATTGTCCGATGCCATTCTTCCTCCTTCTGGCTGCCCGTAAGTGTTTGGATGCACCCGGTGGGAACGTCCTCCTCGAATGCCGACCTATCGAAGCATTGCGTTGAGGTGAGAACCGCTCCCAACGCGAGCGCCTGCGAACGAAACCGGTCGCTCCCCACCCGTTGTTATCGGCTGTTGCACGCATAGGAGGCGTCAGGTCTTCGGCCTTCGGGTTCTCTGCCCCGACGGGCGGGCGTGAGAGCGAGGGCGTGATCTGGAGGAAGCGGTGCGGATGAGGGCGACGGCCCACGTGCCGATCCCTTCCCCTCGGCCGAGGGCGCCCATCCCCTCCGGCGTGGTGGCCTTCACGGATACCATGCTCACCTCGCCACCAAGCGCGGCGGCGATCTGCTCCCGCATCGTGGGGACGTGAGGGGCGATCATCGGCCGCTCTGCCACGACCACCGCGTCTACCTGATGGGGGATGAAGCCCGCACCGGCGAGCAGCGACACGGTTCGGCGGAGGAGTTCGAGCGAGGAGATCCCCTTGTACGCAGGATCCCCCACCGGGAAGTGCTGGCCGATGTCGCCCAGGGCCGCGGCCCCGAGCAGGGCGTCGCAGATCGCGTGGAGAAGGACGTCGGCATCGGAGTGCCCGGCGAGGCCACGGTCGTGAGGGATCGCCACCCCGCCGAGCACGAGCGCGCGCTCGGGGGCGAACCGGTGGAAGTCAATCCCCAAGCCAATCCGGACGGCCACTTCGCTCTCACTCATCGCACGCCTCAACCGTACCCGAAATCGTACTTCCTTACCGCTGAGAGCGCGGAGGCCGCAGAGAGACCCGGGAAGTACGGACTGGGTTGAACCCTATCCCTGGGTTTCCTCGGCGTTCTCTGCGTGCTCGGCGGTGAGCGAGCGGCCCATGCGCAGGGTCTCCTCGATGATCGCCTTGGCAAGGGAGGGCGCGAACCCGCGCCGGAGGAGAAACGCCGCGGCACGGTTGCGGGCGACCTCGGGATCCAGCCGCCCCCACAGGGGGAGGCGCGCCGCCAGCGCATCACGTGCCAGGTCCTCTTCCGACCGCTCGGGCAACGCGGCTCGGGCCGCGCGCTCAGCGAGGGCGGGCTCCACCCCGCGTTCCCGCAGCTCGCGGGCGAGGAGCCTCCGCGAACAGGGCCGGGATAGGAGCCGGTCGTCGGCGTAGAGGCGGGCGAACAAGGAGTCGTCCACAACGCCTACGGCGCGTGCGCAGTCCAGCGCGGCGCGGGCGACGTCCGAGGGGAACCCCTTTTCGGCGAGGCGCCGTTCCACCTCCGCCATGGTGCGCGGGCGGTGGGCTACGAGGCGCTCGACGTAGGCTTTGGCCGTCTTCTCATCCTTCGGCTTCACGGGGCTGCGGCTCGATGAGGCCCGCCTTCTCCCGCACATCGTGGACGATCTGGTCAGTGATCTCCGGGTTGTCGTGTAGGAACTGGGCGGCCTGCGAAAGGCCCTGACCGAGCCGGCTGTCTCCGTACGAGTACCAGGATCCGGAGCGCTTGATCACGTCGAGCTCGACGCCGCAGTTGATCGCGTCTCGCTCGCGGACGATGCCCAGGCCGTAGATCACGTCAAACGTCGCCTCGCGGAACGGGGCGGCGACCTTGTTCTTCACCACCCGCACGTGGGCCTTCATCCCCACCCGGTCGTCGCCCTCGGCGATCTTCCCCTCGGCCCAGATGTTCATCCGCAGTGAGGCGTAGAACTTGAGCGCCCGGCCGCCGGAGGTGGTCGTCCCCGGCCCCCATGGACCGGACTGGATCGTGGACCGGATCTGGTTCACGAAGATGGCGACGGTCTTGGACTGGGCGATCGCCGCCGCCAGCTTCCGCATCGCCTGACTCATCAGCCGGGCTTGGAGGCCGACCTGGGCATCGCCCATCTGCCCCTGAAGCTCGGCCTCGGGGACGAGCGCGGCGACCGAGTCCACGGTGATGATGTCCACCGCGCCGGAGCGGACGAGCTGCTCCATGATCTCCAGGGCCTGCTCGCCCGAGTTGGGCTGGGAGAGGAGGAGGTGGTCGAGGTCGACCCCGATCGCCCGGGTGTACTTGGGGTCGAGGGCGTGCTCGGCATCGATGAACGCGGCGGTGCCCCCCAGCTTTTGGGCCTCGGCGACGATGTGCAGGGCGAGCGTGGTCTTCCCCGATGCTTCGGCCCCGAAGATCTCGATCATTCGGCCGCGGGGCACTCCTCCCACTCCAAGGGCGATGTCGAGGGCCAGGGACCCGGTGGGGATGACGTCCATGCCGGTTGCGACGGGCTTTTCCCCCAGCCACATGATCGCGCCCTCTCCGTAGGACTTCTGAATCTGCTTCAAGACGTTGTCGAGCACTTCTCGTTTGCCCATAGACCGCCTCCGTGGGTATCGTAATGAGCATTACCTTCCTCGGCAAGGTGGCGGGGGGAAGAGTGGAGGGATATGAGGAGACAAGCTGGTGAGGCGAAGGTCGTCCTGGTGACGGGGGCGTCGTCGGGGATCGGGTGTGCGTGCGCGGATCTTCTCGCTCATAACGGGTCCACCGTGTACGGGGCGAGTCGGTCCGTGGCTGAGGGCCCGACCGAAGGCGGGTGGAACTCGCTCCCGATGGATGTTCGGGACGAGGCTGCCGTGGCTAGGGGCGTTGAACGGATCCTCGCCGAGGCGGGCCGGCTCGATGCGGTGGTCAACAGCGCCGGGTTCGGCATCGCCGGCGCGGTCGAGGACACGTCGGTTGACGAGGCGTTGGACCTGTTTCAGACGAACACCTTCGGTGTCCTTCGTGTCTGTCGGGCAGCGCTGCCCTCGTTCCGCGCACAGGGGAATGGAACGATCGTGAACATCTCCTCCATCGGCGGCCGGATCGGGCTCCCGTTCCAGGGGCTGTACAGTGCGTCGAAGTTCGCCCTGGAAGGGCTCACCGAGGCGCTGCGGATGGAGGTGAATCCGCTCGGGGTTCGCGTCGTCCTCGTCGAGCCGGGCGACACCCGCACCGGGTTCACGGTCCAGCGCCAGCGGACGACGGCGTCGGGAACGAACGAAGCCTATCGAGAGCGGTTCGCCCGCGCCCTGCATCGGATCGAGCACGACGAGTTGGGGGGTGGGGACCCGGCGGCGGTGGCGCGGCTCGTCCTCCGCGTCCTGGGCCACCCGAGTCCCCGGCTTCGCTACACGGTGGGGAACCCGTTCCAGCGGTTGGCGGTCCATGCCCGCGCCGTCCTCCCGGGGCGGTTGTTCGAATGGGGTATCATGCGCTACTACCGCGTGATCTAGCTGAGGGAGTCTGGAGGAGAACAACTCGCATGGACCTGTTTGAGAAGTGTCGGCGGTTCCTCGACGACCCCGCCTACGCTGAGCGGATCGGGTACCCGACCAACCCGCGCACGGCGCAGGCGCAGGGGCTGTACCCGTATTTCATCCCCCTCGACGAATCCGAGGGGGCCACCGTTGTTGTCGGTGGGCGGCGGCTGATCATGATCGGCTCCAACAACTACCTCGGGCTGACCACCGATCCCCGGGTCCGACAGGCCGCGGCCGACGCTGTGCAGCGGTACGGAACAAGCTGCACAGGGTCCCGGTTCCTCAACGGAACGCTTGCGCTGCACCTGGAACTGGAGGAGCGGCTGGCGCGGTACGTGGGAAAGGAGAAGGCGCTCGTGTTCAGCACGGGCTACCAGGCGAACCTCGGCGCGATCTCGGCCCTCTTGGGACGTAACGACGTTGTCGTCTGCGACAAGGAGGACCACGCCAGCATCTTCGATGGGTGCCGCCTGTCGCTCGGGGAGATGCGCCGGTTCAGGCACAACGACGTGGGAGACCTCGATCGGGTCCTCTCCGCCTGTTCTCCGACTGCGGGGCGGTTGGTGGTTGTGGATGGCGTGTTCAGCATGAGCGGGGACATCGCCCCCCTCGGGGAGATCGCGGAGTGCTGCCGCAGCCACGGAGCGCGACTGATGGTGGATGACGCTCACGGGATCGGCGTCACCGGCGGCGGGCGTGGCACGGCGGCCCACCACGGGGTCACCGAGGCGGTAGACCTGATCATGGGGACGTTCAGCAAATCGCTCGCGTCCGTCGGGGGGTTCATCGCTGGGGACGAGGCTTCGATCCACTGGATCCAGCATCGGGCGCGGTCGCTCATCTTCAGCGCTAGCCTTCCCGCGGCGAGCGCGGCGGCAGCCCTCGCGGCGCTGGGGATCCTGGAGGTTGAGCCGGAGCGGGTGACGCGCGTCAACGCGCTCGGCGATCGGATGCGGCGTTCACTCCGCGAACTGGGGTTCGACACCGCCGCGAGCGAGACGCCGATCATCCCGATCGTGGTCGGCGGGGGAATGGAGACGCTCCTTCTGTGGAAGGCGCTGTTCGAGGCCGGTGTGTACACAAACGCCGCCCTTCCCCCGGCGGTCCCGGACGGGAGATGCCTCCTCCGCACGAGCTACATGGCCACCCACACCGATGAACATCTCGACGAGGTGATCCGCGCTTTTGGCTCGCTCCGCGCTGTGCAGGGGGGGCCGTGAGGGGGGCGCTCCGCGATGGGCACCGCTTGAGATCGGTGCCGCAGCGGGGACGGGAGGGGCAGTGTTCTGTACGGGAACAGGTCATCTCATCTCTTGATCGCCTCCAGACCGTGTCTATAATCTCTCCCTTCAAGCGCGTTCCCTGCGCGCGCTACGCTGAACAGAAGGTGGTGGCATGAGCGGAGAAAACCCTTACAGAGAGCGACCTTGGGTGTGTCACTATGCGGAGGGCGTTCCCGAGAAGGTGGAAGCGCCCGCCGAGCCCGTGTGGAGTCTGCTCGATCGAGCTGCCCAGGCGTTCCCGCGCCGGGCCGCGCTGCACTACTACGGGACGAACCTCTCGTACCGCGAGCTCCGTGAACAGGCCGATGCATTCGCGGCAGGCCTAGGCGTGGTGGGGGTGCGGAAGGGCGATCGTGTGGCGTTGTACCTCGTCAACAGCCCGCAGTTCGTGATCGCGTACTTCGGGATCCTCAAGGCTGGGGCGACGGTCGTGCCGGTCAGCCCGGTGTACTCCAGCTCAGAACTCGCGTTCCAGATCAAGGACAGCGGGGCGAGCTACATCGTGTGCCAGGACCTCCTCTACGGCAACCTCGAGCGTGCCGAGCTCAATCCCAAGGGGATAATCGTGACAGGGGCCCACGAGTACCTCCCGGCGCTGAAGGGGGTGTTCGCGAAGAAGGCATCTCTCCCGGAGGGCCAGAACGTCCATCCGTTTCAGAAGATCCTCCGCGCCGGAGCTGCGGGTTCGTCGGCGGACGTCAACCCCGAGGCCGACCTCGCGGTGCTCCCGTACACAGGGGGGACCTCGGCCCAGCCCAAAGGCGTCCGGCTCACCCATGCCAACCTCGTGTCCTGTTCCGCGCAGCTGCGGGCGTTCTTCCCGAACCTGACGGAAGGGGCGGAAGTGGTGGCTGCGGCGCTCCCTCTGTACCACATCTACGGCCAGGTGGGGGTCCTCCTGATGGGGATCACCCTCGGGTCGACCCTCGTTATGTTCACCTCGCTCGATCTGGGGCAGATCCTGTCCACGATGGATCGCCAGGGCGTGACCGTGTTCTACGGAGTGCCGGCGTTGTACGAGGTCCTGCGCAGCCACGCCAAGACGGCGTGGGTCAACTGGAAGAAGATGAAGCTCGTCGTGAGCGGTGCCGACTCGCTTCCGGAGACGACGGCGAGCGGTTGGGAGGAGCGCACGGGGAAGGCGATCCTCGAGGGGTTCGGGATGACCGAGACCTCGGGGGTGAGCCACGTCAACCCGGCGAACCGCATCAAGCGCGGCGCGTTTGGGGTCCCGCTCCCGAACGTGGACGCTGCCGTGGTGGATCCGGAATCGGGGAAATTGCTCCCCGTCGGTGAGGTGGGAGAGCTCCTCCTCTCGGGCCCCAACATCACCGCCGGTTACTGGAAGCGCGACGAGGACAACAGGCGGGCGTTCACCCAGGTAGACGGGAAACGTTGGCTGAGGACAGGCGACCTCGTGCGGATGGACGACGAGGGCTACTTCCACTACTACGCCCGCACGAAGGACCTCATCAAGTACCGCGGGTTCTCGGTGTTCCTGCGGGAGATCGAGGAGGTTCTCACCGCCCACCCGATGGTCAAGGCGGCGGGGGTGGTCGGCGTGAAGGACCCCAAGGTCGGCGAGTACCCAATGGCGTACGTCGTCCTGAAGCCCGAGGCGCGGGGGCGGGTGACGGAGGCGGATATCCGCGACTACCTCAAGGAGAAGCTCGCCCCGTACAAGGTTCCGAAGGTGGTCGAGTTCCGGTCGGAGCTTCCCAAGACCGACGTGGGGAAGGTGTCCCGCCGCGACCTGCGCGAGGAGCTGGAGGGGCTGTGAGGGAGCACTTTTTCGCCGTCTCGGAGATCTCCAAGCGGTTCGGCGGGCTGGAGGCGGTTCGGCGGGCGAGCTTCTCGGTGGAGCCCCAGGAGATCGTGGGGTTGATCGGTCCCAACGGGGCGGGGAAGACGACGCTCGTGCGGATGATCATGGGGCTCCTGCGCCCGGACGGTGGGAAGGTCCTGTGGAAGGGGCAGGACATCACCCGCCATCCGACGTGGAAGCGGGTCGTCCACGGGATTACGGGGACGTTCCAGAACAGCCGGCCGATGAAGCGGCTCCCACTCATCGCCAACGTCATGGTCGGCCTCCACAATCCACGGGTGCGGGGCCAGGGGGAGTGGGTGAAGACCGTCGAGGCCCGGGCGCTGGACGCGCTCGAGTTCGTGGGGATCTCCGACCTGGCGATGTCCCCGGCGGGGGCGGTGTCCCAGGGCGACCTGAAGCGGCTCGAGATCGCGCGGGCCATCGCCACCGAGCCCGAGCTCCTCGTCCTCGACGAGCCATTCGCCGGCCTCACCCAGGCCGAGACGCGGTTGCTGGCGAACTCGGTGCACCGCCTGCGGAAGGGAGGGCGATTCGGCCGCCTCCACAGCGAGGGGTGCGCGATGATCATCGTCGAGCACAAGCTGTCCGAGCTGATGCGGATCGCCGACCGGATCGTGGTCATGCACTTCGGCGAGGTGCTCGCTGACGGGCACCCGGAGCGGGTGGTGCAGGACCCACGAGTGGTCGAGGCCTACCTCGGCAAGGTCGGGGCACACGTTCCGGAGGTGTTCTAGTGCTTCAATCCATCCAGGCCCACGAGCTATCCGTGTCGTACGGAACCGCGCTCATCCTCCACGACGTGGGGCTGGAGGTGCGCGAGGGGGAGCTGGTGAGCGTGGTCGGCCCCAACGGGGCGGGGAAGACGACCCTCCTCCGGGCGCTCGCCGGACTGGTGCGGTGGGAGCAGCGGGCGTTCCGGCACGAGGACGTGCGGATGGGAGGGCGGGTGTGGTTCCGCGAGGAACGCATCGACCACCTCCCGCCTCACGAGATCGCGTCCCGCGGGCTGATCCTGTGTCCGGAGCGACGGCGGCCGTTCCGGGAGATGACGGTGCGGGAGAACCTCGTTGCCGGGGCGTATCTCGTGCGCAGCCGCCGTGAGGCGTCCGCGCGGCTGGCGGAGGTCCAGCGCCTGTTCCCGATCCTTTGGGACCGGGCCCGGCAGCGGGCGGGCACGCTCTCCGGCGGGGAACAGCAGATGCTGGCGATCGGCCGCGCCCTCATGAGCGGGCCGAAGCTTCTGCTCATCGACGAGCCCTCCACCGGTTTGGCGCCGCTTGTGAAGGAGCCCCTGTTCGAGCGGATCCGCGAGGTGAAGGAGCTGGGGATCGCCGTGCTCCTCGTCGAACAAGATGCGGCGATCTCCCTGTCCATGGCCGATTGGGGGTATGTCCTCTCCCAAGGGCGCGTCGTGGCGGAGGGTCCGCCGGAAAACCTTCTTGTGGACGAGGTCGTGCGCCGCTCGTACCTCGGGCTCTAGGAGGCTTGTGCGGGAGGCCTGTGGGGCCGCGGGCCTTCGGCGCACGGATTCCCGCTGTACACACCGCAACCCTCTGCGAATCCTTGCCTTCCGCCGTGGTTGCCGAGATGACGTAGCGTCGCAGCTTGCCTGCCTGCTGCAGGCAGGTCTGCGACGGCCTAACTGTCGTCGGGAAAGAAGTCCGGCGCAACACCCTCGCCGGGACGGTCGCGTAGCGCCGGACCGTGTGTCCCGCGTCCGTTCGGCACCAAACCACTTGTGCTTCCCCGTCAGACCCTACCGCGAAGCTCACCGAGGACACGAAGGAGCAGATGGGCTACAGGCTCGATGTTCGGAGCAGCGAAATCGCTTCCTGTCCCACAGGCTGTCCTTCGTGGTGAGGAGTGGTCGTGGCTAACCGCTGAAGCTCCCCGTGTGGCCGAAGACTTCGCGGGCTACGGCTGCATGTGCCGGAGCTCGACGCCGCAGGCCCGGCACGCCCGACGGGTCGCGATGTTCCGCACCTGGCAGCTCGGGCAGACCCGTTCGATCGTGTCGCGGATCCAGGTGCTGATTCCGTGGGGCATGAACCGGAGGATGAACAGCACGAGCAGGGCGAACACAAGCATCCGGTACTTGGGGATGACCACGTTCAACGTGTCCAGGAGCGGGTAGAGGATGAACACCCCCGTGATCGGACCGTAGATCGTTGCCGCTCCTCCGAAGATCGTCCAGATGACGGGCTGGAACGACATGAACAGGCTGAGAACCACGCCGGGGGCCACGATGCGCGCCGCGCTAGAGTGAGCGTAGAGGGCACCGGCCACGCCAGCGGTGAACCCCGATAGGGCGAACGCGAAGAGCTTGTAGCGCACGGTGTTGATTCCCAGGGCGCGTGCCGCGGTCTCGTCTTCGCGGATGGAGTGGAAGATCAGCCCCACCCGCGATCCCGCGACTTTCCACAAGGCAAACACCGCCACAAGCATCACGCCCACGATGAGGTAGTACTCCTCTATCCGCGTCGAAGTCAGACGGGCGATGCGCCAGATGCCGCCTTCGCCTCCGGAGAACCCCGGGAAGGCGAGCACGAGCCCGGTGAGCATGATCGGGAACGCAAGCGTGGCGAGAGCCAAATAGTGTTTACGCAGACGGAGACAGGGGATGCCCACGAGCAGGCCGGCGAGGGTCGCCACCGCCGCCCCGGCGGGGATCGTGGCGTAGGGAGGGAGCCCGAGGTGGGAGCTGAGGAGCGCGCTGGCGTAGGCCCCGGATCCGAAGAACAGCGCGTGCCCGAGGCTGATCTGGCCTGTGTACCCCGACAGGAGATCCCAGCTCACGGCGTACAGCGAGAACAGCGCCGTGACGATGAGCATGCGCAGGAGATTGGGGTCCTGGGAGATGAGTGGGAAGGCAACTAGAGACGCCACGAACACGAGCACGATCACCCGGCTCGGCAGGACGAGGATCTCGTTCTGGAGGTAGCGGAGGAGGTAACGACCGTAGTACATGCTACCGCTCCTCGGCGATGCTCGATCCGAACAGGCCTTCCGGTCGGATGAAGAACACGCAGACCATGATCAGGAGCGCAATCGCCGTTCTGAGGTACGATCCTCCGGGGACGAGGAACACGACTGAGACCTCGGCGAAGGCGAGGATCACCGCACCGATAAGGCTGCCCTTCAGGCTCCCCAGCCCGCCGAGCACGACCGCGGCGAGCACGATCACGAGCGGGTTCATCCACATCCCTGGCTCGACCGTGAACAGGGGGGCGACGGCGATCCCCGCGAGCGCGGCGAGGAGTAGGCCCAGTCCCATCACGATCGCGGTCACCTGGTTCACGTTGATCCCCATCAGGTTGGCCACCTCGCGGTCCTGGGCAGCGGCACGAATCGCCAGTCCGAGCTTGGTCCTGGAGAGGAGAAACCACGCACCGATCAGGCTCAGCGCGGCGACGACGAGGGTCACCATCTCCTGGTTGCCGACCCGGACCCCGACCACCTGGGTGAACCCGGACAGCGCCGGCGGGACGTGACGAGGCTCGTTCCCGAAGAAAACGAGGACCAGCTCCTGGAGGAGAACGGCCACGGCCAGGGTGGCGATGAGCACGGTCGCCTCCATCTCCCGCACCGGCTCGATGAACAGCTTGTACACGGCGATACCGGCGGCCACGATTCCGAGGGTGGTGAGGACGACCGCGAGCGGCATCCCGAACCCTGTGCTGGCGAAGTAGAAGATCCCGTACGCCGCGACCATATAGAACGCGGTATGGGCGAGGTTGAGCACCCGTCCGACACCGAACACGAGCCCGAACCCCAGGGCGAGCATTGCGTAGACGCCGCTGTAGACAAGGCCATTGACGAGGATGCTGGCGACCATGGGTGGAAGACGTGCGGGGCGGGGCCCTTCAGGGCACCGCCCCAGCGCGCGCTACTTCCCCTGCCAGTGATCCTTAACCCACGGCGGGATGACGTAGGGAACGGTCCCCGGCGTGGAGATGACGAGGTCCGGGAGCTTGGCCGGATCAGGCTGCCACTCCCGGGGCCAGAACGCCTTTGGAGCCCCATCCTGCCATTGCACGCCGAGCCCGGTGATGTAGTCAGGCCCCCAGATTGGGTCGTGCAGCTCGTCGAACACGATCCGCCCGAGGGTGGAAACGTAGTCCGTGGTCTCGAGGGCCGAGATCACGGCGTCCGTCTGGAGCGAGTCTGCCCTGCGGATTGCGTCGGCCAGGATGTACAGGGCGTCGTAGGTGCCGGCAGTGAACAGGGGGAGCTCGCCAAACTCTGCCTGGAACTTCTCGATGAACGGGAGGGTCGCTTCGGTGACTGCGACCCCGGTGGCGTAGATCCCAGCGGTTGCTGTGTACGCGCCGAACCCTCCGGTGGCATCGAGCCAACCCTGGGCCTGCGCCTCGACATTGATCCCCACCGCGGCCACTGGAACCTGAAGGCGACCCCAGTCACGTCCGAACACAACGCCCACTGGGCCGGAGAAAACGGTGAACACGATGTGGGCGCCGGCCCGTTCCACCGCGGTCAGCTCTGCGGCCACGCTCGTGGCCAATGCTGAAGGCCGCCACGTGCCGACGTGCTGTCCGCCGAAGCCGCCCTTGTCCACCGGGGTCCCCGCCTGCAGGGCGACCAACGTCACGATCATGTTCGCCCATGCCGCCTGCTCGGCAACGATGGCGATCTTGGGCTGCGAGATCCCGAGTTCGCGCCGGAACGTCTCGACCACGTCCCGGAGCAGGATGAACGACACTTGGGCGAGGTAGGTGGAGCGAACAGGGGTGATCCGGAACAGGTACTTGTAGCGGTTGTAGTTCTTGTCCACCCGGCCCTTGAGAAGCCCGTCGTCCGCGGCGCCGGCGATGAGGAAGATCTTCTTGTAGTCGGCGGCGACCTCGGTCATGGCGAGCATTGCTTCGGTGCGAAAGCCCCCGACGAGGAAATCCACCTTCGACGCCGTGATCGCTCGTTCCACTGCGCTCACCGCGTCGGGTCCAGGCTGCATCTCGTTCGAGTCCACGCGGACGAGTTCGATGGTGTAGGTCGTACCGCCGACAGTGATGCCGCCGGCAGCGTTGATCTCGTCGGCGGCGAGCGTAGCCCCCCGCCAGTGGTGGATGCCCTGGATGAACGTCATCGGCCCGACCACGCCGATGCGGATGACCTGCCCTGATACGCTAAGCCCGAGAGCGAAGACTGAAAAGACAAGACAACAGATGAGGGATTTCACTTCGGACACCTCCTGAAACGGAAGATAGGCGACAGTGTAACAGGGGCCACGTTCGCGTCAAGCGGCGGCGCGGGGGGAACCGGGGGACTGAGCGCGGTGCAGGATCAGCGCGCGACGATCTGCTCGTACAGGGCGTGGTACTCCCGCGCCGGGACGTCCCACGAGTGATCCTCGGTCATCCCCCGCACGACCAGCCTGCGCCAGCCCGCCGGATCGAGACTCCGGAGGCGCACGGCCCGGCCCAGGGCGTAGAGCATCGCCTCGGCGTTGTACCCGTCGAACGTGAACCCGTTTCCGCGATCGTGGTCGGGATCGAAGTCGTGGACGGTATCCTTGAGCCCCCCTGTGGCGCGGACGACCGGCACTGCACCGTAGCGGAGCGAGTACAGCTGATTGAGGCCCGCGGGTTCGAACCTGGACGGCATGAGGAAGATGTCCGCACCGGCCTCGATGCGGTGGGCCCAACCCTCGGAGAACTGGATCAGGGCGCGTACACGCCTCGGATAGCGCCGCTCGGCGTCCTGGAAGAACGAGGAGTAGCGGGGATCGCCCTCCCCGAGGACGACGAGCTGGATCCCGAAGGCCATCATCCGTTCGAACCCCTCGATCACGAGGTCGAGCCCCTTCTGCTCGGCCAAGCGAGACACGATACCCACGAGAGGGACATCGGCCGCGTCCAAGGCGAGCGCCGCCTGCAGGGCGCGCTTGTTTCCCATCTTGCCGGTGAGGTCCGCGGCCGAGTAGGCGGCCCACAGGTGGGGGTCCGAGCTGGGATTCCACAGCTCAGTGTCGATCCCGTTGAGGATCCCGCTCATCTGCAACCGTCTCTCCCGGAGGATCTCTTCCAGCCCTTCGCCATGGGTGAGGATCTCTGTGGCGTAGGTGGGGGAGACGGTGGTGATCCAGTCAGCCGCCTTGATCCCACCTTGGCGGAGGTTCATCTGATCCCCTCG
>DYGJ01000025.1 GCA_020724765.1 Thermotoga sp.
CGTTCGCCGAGTTTGTGAAGTACGGCCTCCTCGCCACCCCGGCGAGCTTGCTTGCCTGCCTCAGTGCCCTCGCCCTTCAGCTTGCGGTCGGGAGCTGAAGAGAGGTCTTCGCGAAGGCACCGAACAAGACCCGACCTCCTGCACGAGATCTCGCGTCCGGAAGGGCATCAAGTCCGGCGTCTTGCTGTCCCCGGTGTCATCTCGTGTCCATGGCGTTTGCCGCATCGGGCATTGGGTAGAACCTTCGCTCCCCGTTCTTGCGACGTTCACTCACCCTTCCTTGTCTCCTGAGCGCGCTTACCATTCTGCGCACTTGCTTTGAATTGGCCGCTGTTGCGCGTTCAATCTCGTCCAGTCGCGTTCCGGGATTGCTCTGGATGAGGCTCCATACCTCCTCGGTCAGCTCTTCTCCGACCGCCGTGATCTGGTCTTCTGTGATACCATGGTCATACGTGCCCCTCTTCACGTAGCGCTCATCGCTGAGTCGCCCCCAGAACACTTGCATCTGAGGTCTGAGCACATGGTACGCGTAGTTCGCTGCCACCTTGCTCTTCCGGCTGAAGTCAAGGCTCTCCCATTCGTCGCGCGTCAACATGAAGCGGTCGAACAGCCTGTGATGAGTGGGGCACAGATACAGCGTGTTGCAGGTGTTGGCAGAGCCACCATACGCAGCAGGCAAGATGTGACAAGTGTCGATGGCACGATTCTCGCCACAGATGTCGCAGGGTGTGTTCTGTTTCATATCCCACGGGAAGTGACGTGTACGGTCGTAGAGCCGAGTCGTATACGGGAGGTTGCTGTTCGGTATTACGAACGTCGTCCTTACCTCGTAGACGATTTGAGTCTCAAGCTGTTGAGCAACCGAAGAGGGTATCTCCTTCTCCTTGAAGAGCGCTGCCCGGACCTTGGCTATCAGCGTGTCGATCTCCTCGTTTGTCGGCCCGGGTGGCCGCTCTACCGGGATCGAGCCTTTCAACCAGTACGGACACTCAGCCTGAGAGAGGTTCACTCGAGGGATGTCGCTGTGGAGATAGTCGATGTCGAGGCCGTACCGGGCTTTAGTGTCCAGTTCGGCGAAGAGCGCAGTGATCGATTGGAACAGACGGTTCCGCACTTCGACCAGATCATTGTTTGCTGCCATGTTGAGTCTGTGTCTGCCGAGGTACTCGTTGAACGCATTGGTGATGTACCGCTGCAGCCGGTTTCTACCTTCTCTGTCTGCCATCGGTATGCGCCTCCCGCCCCGATTATCTTACCCAGTCTGGTCTGGGCAGTCAGGACCTGTCCCGCGCATTCTGTACACGCGGTCACTGGCTGGCGGAGCAAGGGATCCAGGCCCGATGGGACCTGGATCTTGAGGTAACGGAAGGCGGGCGCCCTCTCCCTGCCGCACCGCCTCCCGCACGGCGAGCGGAGTCCGGGAATCTCAAGACAGGCCTTCCGGGCCCAAGGCATCTTGGGAGTCAAAGCGGACGTCCCGTACGCACCATTGCCCGTCCTTGACGTTCTGATGTTATGATGCTACGATGTCGCCATGGCAGCGACGAGGAGGACAACGCTCTACCTGGATCCCGACGTGCACAAGGCGTTGCGGATGAAGGCCGCGGTCAGCGACCGGTCGCTGTCGGATCTAGTCAACGATGCCGTACGCGCTGCCCTGGCGGAGGACGCGGCAGACCTCGCCGCGTTCGTGGATCGCGCGGGCGAGCCCGACCTGGCGTTCGAGGACGTGCTTCGCGACTTGAAGAGGCGTGGCAAGCTATAGGGTCCTCATCAAGCGTTCCGCGGTCAGGGAGTTGGAGGCCGTCCAGACGAAGGAGAAGGATCGGGCGCGCCTTGCGGAGCGCATCCAAGGCCTCGGCGCCATGCCACGGCCTGTGGGATGCGAGAAGCTGTCGGGTGGAGACCGGTACCGAGTTCGGCAAGCAGACTACCGGATCATCTACAGCGTGGACGACCCTCAGCGAGTCGTTCGGGTGATCAAGATCGGCCACCGCAGCGAGGTGTACCAGTGAGTTCCCCAGTCCCCAACGGGTAGAATCATCGTCAGCTCCACCCAAGCAGGATTCTGTATGAGGAGGGCGAAGGACTCTGTGATCGCAGTCATACGGGACCTCTCGATCGCCGACTACGACAGCCTCATCCACCTATGGGGGGAGGCGGGCCTGCCGTGTCGGCCGCAGGGCCGGGACAGCCGGGAGGCGATCGCCCACCAGATGGCGGGAGACACCTCCCTCTTCCTCGGAGCGGAACAGGGCGGAGAGCTCGTGGGCGCGGTCCTGGGAACGCACGACGGCCGCAAGGGCTGGATCAACCGGCTCGCCGTCCATCCCGCCCACCGCCGCCGGGGAATCGGCCGGGCGCTCGTCTACGCGGTGGAAGCGCGCCTGCACGGGATGGGGATCGAGATCATCGGCTCGCTCATCGAAGACTGGAACGCTGATTCGATGGCGTTCTTCTCCCGCCTGGGGTACGTCGCACACACGGACATCGTCTACGTCTCCAAGCGCCGCTCCCCGGAAACGTAGGGGCTCATCAGACGAGACGGGTGAGGATCTGTTTCCCGTAGACCCGCTTCGGGGGGAAGAACTCGAAGAGCTCGACGGTCTCTGCCTGTCCCTCGAGAGTCTCGGGGTGAGAGCGGCAGATCTCGACTCCGGTCAGGAAGTTGCCCTCTTCGACCTCCACCGCGAGCGTGGAGTGGAACACGATGCTCCCGGGCGTGTACAGCCGATCGCACGAGAGCCCGCGCGCACGGGCGAGCGCGACGTGGGCGGCGTGAGCCTGCACCAGGTCGGGCGAGAGCACGGCGTGGAGGTACAGCGTGTGCGTCTCGCCGAGGAACGCGCCGAACGGGATGAGCTTCAGGCTCGGATCAGCCACCTCAAGAGCGTCGACAAGGGCCGCGAGCACCGCGGGGTCCCCGTCTGCGAACAAGGAGAACGTCACGTGCGGGGGTAGCCCGAGTTGGCCCGGGGTCTTCCCGACCCCTGCCTTCTCGAACGCCCGCCACAGGAGGCGGACCTTGGTGCACGTCTCCTCGTCGAGCGTCAGTCCGATTCCGTGGGGCATGCGGCGTCCTAGACCGGGTAGCCAGTGACGAGGAAGTCGTCGCCCACGCGCTCGAACGCGAGGTCATGAACGCGGATCGCCTGAGCTGGGTCGTCCACGCCCTCTCCGCCCACCGAAGGGACGCCCTCCCGCCCGCCGAGGATCAGCGGGGCGTAGAAGAACGCGACCTTGTGGACCCGCCTCGCAGCGAGGAACGACGCTGCCACCTCCGACCCTCCCTCGACGAGGAGGGAGTCGGTCTCCTCCCCCAGCCGGCACAGGAGCTCGCCCAGGTCCACGCGGTCTCCCTCCCCCGGAAGGCGCCACACCCCGGCCCCCTTCTCCCGAAGCGCTGCCTCAACCTCCGTCGGCATCCGGTTGGTGGTGGCGACCACGGTTCGCGCCTCGGGGGAGAGAACCTTCGCCTCGAGAGGAATCCGGCCCTCGGAGTCGAGGATCAACCGCAGGGGCTTGGGGCCCTCTGCGTCGCGAACGGTGAGCGAGGGATCGTCGGCGAGCACGGTCCCCACCCCGACGAGGATCGCCCCGTACCGGGCGCGCAGGGTGTGGACGAGCCGCCGGGAATCGGGCCCGGTGATCCAGCGGGACCGCCCAGTGCGGGTGGCGATCTTCCCGTCGAGGCTCAAGGCGAGCTTGAGGACGACGAACGGGGTGCGGTGGACGATCCAGTGGAAGAAGACCTCGTTCAGGCGACGGGCTTCGTCGGCCAGCACTCCCTCCACCACCTCGACCCCCGCCTCCCGTAGCCGGGCGAGACCCCTCCCACTCACGCCCGGGTTGGGATCGGCCGTGGCCACGATCACCCGCCGGATCCCCGCCGCGAGGATCGCATCCGCGCACGGGGGGGTGCGCTTCTCAGGGAACGCGACACACGGCTCGAGGGTGAGGTAGAGATCCGCGCCCCGCGCCCGCTCCCCGGCCTCGAGAAGGGCTACTGCCTCGGCGTGGGGGCCGCCGCACACGGCGTGGTGGCCCTCGCCGACCACCGCGCCGTCCTTCACGATCACCGCGCCCACGAGCGGGTTGGGTCGGGTCCACCCCGCCCCGCGGCGGGCGAGGTCGAGGGCCCGCCTCATGAACGCCTCGTGTGTCCCGCTTTCGTCCATAGTTCGACCGCCGCCGCGTGGGGATCGGATCTGCCGAAGATCGCCGATCCGGCGACGATGACGTCCGCTCCGGCTTCGATGACGCTTCGCACGTTCCCTGGGCCGATCCCCCCGTCCACCGCGATCTCCACCGGCCGGCTCCCGATCTCCCGGCGCAGCGCCCGGATCCGATCCAGAGCCTGAGGGAGAAACGCCTGGCCGCCGAACCCCGGCTCGACGCTCATCACGAGGACGAGGTCCACCCGGTCAAGGAACGGGAATACGCCTTCGAGGGGCGTCCCCGGCCGAAACGAGATCCCGGCCTTGCACCCCAGATCGCGGATCACGCACAGCGATCGTTCCGGCGGATCCGCAGCCTCGACGTGGATCGTGATCGAGTCCTCAGGCCGTACCTGGAACTCTCGGGCGTACTGGGCCGGACGCTCGATCATGAGGTGAATCGCGAACGGAAGGCGCGTGTGAGAGCGGAGGGCGTTCGCTACCGGGGGGCCGAACGTGAGATTGGGGACGAAGTGCCCGTCCATCACGTCGAGGTGGAGGAGGTCCACGGCCCCCTCGACCCGTGCCACGTCCCGGGCGAGATGCGCGAAGTCGGCGGCCAGAAGCGAGGCGGCGAGCTTCACGATCTACCCAAAACCCCTGCACCACCAAGGGCACAAAGCACACGAAGGGATCTAGGGGTTCTACCCCAACCTCCCGTGCCTGTCGCTCTTCGTGTCCTTGGTGTCCTTTGTGGTGGGACCTTGGGTCGGCGGAGTTCGCTCGGCACTTTCGCCTCCCTCACCCCGACCCTCTCCCACGTGGGGGAGAGGGAGCAGAGGCAGAGCATCTCCCACGTCGGGGAGAGGGGGAACACGCGGACCGTCTCCCACAATGGAGATACGGAGCGAGGCTCTCGCGCGCTCGGCGGATCCAGCAAGTCCCCTCTGCGGTCTCGGCGCACTCGGCGGTCAAACGCCACGGCACCCTCTACCGACGGCGGTTCGCCATCAGGAGCATGGACAGGAGCTGCAACGCCGCCATCGCCGCCGCGGCAACGTAGGTCAGAGCCGCCGCGTTCAGCACCTGCCTCACGCCGCCGAGCTCCTCCCGGGTCACGATCCCCCCCGAACTCAGCGCGGCCACCGCCCGCCGCGAGGCGTTGAACTCCACAGGCAACGTGACGAGGGTGAAGAACACCGCCGCCGCGAACAAGAGGATCCCCACGTTGATCAGCATGTCCGACTGGAAGAACAGGCCCACGAAGAACAGGGGAAACGCGAGCTGCGAGCCGAAGCTCGCCACGGGAACGATCGTCGAACGCAGGGCGAGGGGCGCGTAGCCGTGGGCGTGCTGGATGGCGTGCCCGGCCTCGTGGGCCGCCACGCCGACGGCGGCGACGGAGTTCGAGCCCGGCGCGGACAGACGGAGGGCCTTCGTGCGCGGATCATAGTGGTCGCCGAGGGGTCGGTTCGTCCCCTCGATCTTGACCCCGCTCACCGCGGCCTCCTGGAGGATCACCTCGGCCGCCCGCTGAGCGGTGACCCGCTTCTGAATCGGCACGTGCAGGTACTTGGCGTACGTGCTCCGCACCTTGTACTGGGCGTAGATCGAGAGGATCAGCGCCGGCAAGAGCACGATCAGCGTTTCAGGGTAGAACAACCAGAACATCCGTGCACCTCCTTGGAAACCTCAAGGATTGTAGCCCGGGTAGGGAGAGGGCCGTAGGCCGGATTCTGTCGTGGGGGGCCATTCATCTATGCGGCCTACCCGGAGGCATCGGACGGGCCATCCTCAACCGCCTCCCTATTTGGCCTTGCTCCAGCTGGGGTTTGCCGTGCCCGGGGTCCTCGCGGCCCCGGCGGTGGGCTCTTACCCCACCGTTTCACCCTTGCCCGCACCCGTGTGGGCCGTTGGCGGTCTGTTCTCTGTGGCACTTTCCAGGGGTCGCCCCCTCTCGGATTGCCCCGAGCAGCCTGCCCGGCGGAGTCCGGACCTTCCTCAGGGTTTCCCCCGCGGCCCCCTGGCCGTCTCCCTACCGCAGGCCGGTCCTCGTGAACCTGCACCGAGGACACGTCCACAGTATACCCCTGAACGACGCACGTCTGCGGAGGGGGCGTAGGCAGTGCGGGCAGAGGAAGACCCGCAACGCTAGGAACACCCCCCCGGCCCCGACCAGCGCGAGGACGGCGTAGACCCACGCCCACGAGCGCCGTGTTTCCACCGGCTGCTTCGGACCGGAGACGAGGAGATCGAGGAGTCGGTCGGCGAGGTTTGCGACGGCAAACGCGGGCTGCGCACGGTTCGCTTCGATGCGAGCCTCAGCGAGAGTCTCCTCCCACTCAGGTGAGGCCACCCGTGCCCGTGCCTGATCCCCCAACCGTGCCTCAACCCGCCACCGGCGGTCCTCACCCCGCATGAAGACCACGAGCACCGCGTCCGGGGGAAGACGCCACGCGGTGAACACCGATGCGGCGTACTGCGGCAGGTTGTTCAGCGGATCATGCCACGACGCGAGGTACACAAACGACACATCCTGCCCACGTAGGGACCAGATGAGGTTCTCCAGCCGCTCCCGGTCTGCCCGTTGCAGGGTCTGGCCCCAGTCGTTGATCGCGCCCACCTGCTGGGGGAGTTCGGGAAGGGCTTGAGCCGAGGCTAGGCCGGCCGCAAGTAGAGGAACCGCGAACAGTGCTCGCAGGTCACAGCCTCCCGATCGGCCTTCACCTTCTCCACGGTGGTCTCCACCAACCGCAGGTGGCACCCCCCGCACACGCCGCCCATCACCGGCACCACCGGGCTTCCCCCACCGGCGAGAAGGCGTTCGTAGGTCCCGCGGAGATGAGACGGTACCTGCTGGAAGAGCTCCTCTCGTTTCGCACGCAGATCCTCCCGCTCCACCAAGGTTTCTGCCCGGCGGCGGGCCACGGCGGCCAACTCCCCCTCCAGCCGGGCTCGTCGCGCAGCGTGTTCTTCGGTCTCTGTCTTCAGCTTCTCCTCATCCGCGTCGGCGTCCGCCATCAGCTGCAGCGCTTCGTCGGCGAGACCATCCAGACGCCCGCGGAGGAACGTCACCTGTTCCCGCAGGTGCTCCATCTCCTTGTACGGGATGATGTCGTGATCGAGCTTGTGTTGGTAGCCGCGGATCTTCGCGTCCGTGTCGTCCACCTCGCCCGACTTGGCGAGGGCGGACAACCGAAGCGCCCGACTCCCGTCCTGACGACGCTTGAACCCCTCGTCTTCAGCGGAGAGCCGGTCGTTCAGGTGCCTCTCTTCGCGATCGAGGTCGGCGAGGCGGCCGTCGAGTGCGCGCAAGGAGGCGTCCGCCTCTGCGAGGGCGAGGAGTCGGGTCAGGGTGTCGTTCATCGTTCCTCCACCGTCAGATCAGGGAACCGCTCTCGGAGGAGCCTTCCCACATGGGCCACGAAGGGGCGCTCCGTCTCCCGGTGCCCGAACGCAACCGCCGTCAGGCCAGACTCCGAAGAGGCCAATCCGTCGTGGTACCCCAGTTCGCCCGTCA
Source organism: Thermotoga sp. (assembly GCA_020724765.1). Taxonomy (GTDB): domain Bacteria; phylum Bipolaricaulota; class Bipolaricaulia; order Bipolaricaulales; family Bipolaricaulaceae; genus Bipolaricaulis. Next base: position 7,678 of record DYGJ01000025.1, read on the forward strand.
GATAGAGGTCCGCGCCGGATCTGAGGGCGGCCTCCCACAGGTCCCCTCCGCTTCCCCCGCACACGGCCACCCGGCGCACCGCCGGGTGGAGGGCTCCGTAGACCTCACGGAGCTCCGCACCCAACGCACTGCCGAACCGGCGCACCACGTCTGAACCCGGGGATGGATGCGGGAGGTCGCCGACGCGTCCCAGGCCATGGAGGAAGCATCGGTTCTCCAGCGGGTACACGTCGTACGCCGCCTCCTCGTAGGGATGTGCCGACTTCATCGCCTCGAGCACAGCAGCCAGGCATTCGGAGGGGACAAGCGTTTCCAGGCGCACCTCGTCGGCGTGCTCCTCCTCGCCCACTCGGCCCAGGAACGGCTGCGCGCCCTTCCCGGGGAGGAAGGTCCCCATCCCGGGGGAGCGGAACGAGCAGTGCCCGTAGTTCCCGATTTCCCCCGCCCCGGCGGTGAACACCGCCTGAGCTACCTCCGCTTCGTGCCCCTGGGGAACGAACACGACGAGCTTGACGAGCCGCCCCCGCGGGGCGAGCGGCTGCGCGCCCACGAGGCCCAGGTACCCCGCCAAAACCTCGCCCAGCCCCTCTCGGGCCGAGTCGTAGGGCGTGTGCACGGAGTAGCACGCAGTCCCGGACAGAAGCAGGGCCTTCAACTTCTCCCCGAGGGGTGCGCTCGGCAGCACGCGGTCGAGAGGGCGAAACAGGAGGGGATGGTGGGTGACGACGAGATCCACGCTCTGGAGTCGAGCGACGAGATCGAGGCCGAAGTCGAGCGCCACGACCGCCCGCCGGCAGGGCGCATCGAGGGGTCCCACCTGAAGCCCGGACCGGTCCCACTCCTCGGCCACGGTCGGCGGGAACCGTTCGTCGAGGAAAGCGACCACGTCCTGCCGCAACATGTCAAGGGAGTGTAGCGTCTCGATCCGTTGCGAAGCAAGGAAGGACGACTGCCGTCCTCCCATGCCGGTACGACCGCAGACACTCGGTGCCTGGGCCTGCTGCGTGCGTGCTGAGCGCGGAGAGGAGCCGCTCAACCCAACGGCCTGCCACAAGGGGTACCAAGAACACGACGATCAACAAGCGTGAACTCTAGTGACCGGAAGGTCCGGATTCCTTCGTGCTCTCTGTGCTGACCGTCGTGTCCATGGCGGTGTGATGATTGCCTCTCCCCGCGTGCAAGAGACGGATCTGGGTGGCAGCTCGTCCCTGAGCTCATCCGCGGGTGTCTTCCTGGCCGCGGGGAGCCGGCGTGCTCCGCGCGGACGTAGGCTCTGTAGCCCGCTCCCGCACAGGTTGGTAACGGCAGGGAGCCAAGATGGTCAGGTGGGGCGGAACGCGTCGCGGTCGAGAAGGGAGGCAAGCTGGGCCGACCGTTCCGTGGCCGCCATCACGGCCTTGATCAGGGACACCCGGACCCCTCCTTCCTCCAGAGCGAGAAGCCCGTCGATGGTGACGCCGGCGGGGGTGGTCACGTCGGCCTTGAGCAGTGCTGGGTGCTGCCCTGACTCCAACGCTAGAGCTGCCCCACCGAGGAGCGCCTGCGCAGCGAGTTCGGTGGCCAGAGCCCGGGGAAGGCCCATCTTCACCCCTCCCTCGCTCAACGCCTCGAGGATGATGAAGGTGTAGGCGGGGCCAGATCCAGACAGGGCAGTCACCACGCTCATCAGATCCTCGTCTTCCACCAACGCCACCCGGCCCACGGTGGCAAACAACGCCTGCACAGCACTCAACTGGTCGGGTCCCGCAGAGCGTCCGGGGCAGAGCACGGTCATGCCAGCGCCAACGGCACACGGGGTGTTCGGCATCGCCCGGATGACGGGGACCCCGCTGCCCAAGAGCCCTTCCACTCGGGCTGTGGGTGTCGCGGCAGCCAAGGTGACCAGAGTCTGATGAGGGGTGACCCGCGGGGCGATCTCCCCCACCACCCCTGCCACCGCGCTGGGTTTGACAGCGAGGATCAGGATGTCCCGATCGCAGACCAACGCCCGGTTGTCCGTGGAGACCGGGATCCCAAGCGCTCGCCTCGCTCGCTCCGCCGATGCGGGGTGAGCGGTGGTGCCCGCCAGGTCCTCTACCCCAGCCCGGAGGAAACCGCGGGCCAACGCCTGGCCCACCGTCCCGATGCCGATGATCCCTACTCTCATCCCTAGCTCACCTCCCTACCCCCAGCAGCTGCGCGCTGCACGCATCCCGAAGCGGGCATCACAAGCCATTGTGGACTCTGCAGCGCGAAATAGCTGGCTCACGACCCCGTGGCGGCCGCCCGCGCCGCGCCCTCCATGGGAGCCCGTATCGCCTTGCGCTTCCACGTCCCGCGCCCAAGCCACAGGACGAGAGCCGTTCCCGCAAGCACGTTGCTCAACATCATCCCCGCCCACATCCCCGTCGTCCCGAACCCGAGGGGGTAGGCAAGCGCCCATGCCAAGAACACGCGCAGGACCCACAACCGGACGATGGCCATCACCATCGGCGGCACGGTGTGACCCGAGCCGCGGAACGTGGCGGCTGCCCCATCGAACAGACCGAAGAACGGGACCGACATCCCAAACACGGCGATGTACCAGGCGCCCTGGCGGATGACCTCTGGATCGGCCACGAACAGGCTGAACAGCGGCCGACGGAGGAGGAGCGCGACAAAGTACAGCCCAATCAGGGCGAGAAACGTCGCCGAGATGCCCCGGCGGGCGATCCGCTCCGCACGTTCCGTCTGGTCGGCCCCCAGGTTCTGGCCGATCATCGCCACAAGGGCGCTCCCCGCTCCCCAGCTGATCACGTTCACCAGGTTGATGATCCGGTTGCCCACGGTATACGAAGCCACAACCGCTGTCCCAAACCCGGACACGAGGCCCATCATCACCACGAACCCGAGCGAGGTGCTCGCCTGGTCGAGCACGTTGGGCAGGCCGACGCGGAGAATGGGCAGGATTCGTTCCAACCGTGGACGGAGGTTTCTCAGACGAAGCGTGATCCCCGCCCGACCGGAGAAGAGGAGCGCCAGCCCCACCACCGCCACCAGGACCCGGGACAGGATCGTCGCTCCGGCGGCTCCGGCCACGCCCCACGCCGGGAACGGCCCCCACCCGAAGATGAACAGGGGATCGAGCGCTGCGTTGAACAGGAGCGACGAAGCGCTGAGGTACATCATCAACCGCGTGTTCCCCAACCCCAGCATCAGCCCGCCGAACGCGTGGGCAAGGAACATGATCGGCAGACCCAAACACTCGATGCGCAGGTAGAGGAGAGCCAGCGGGTAGATGTCGTCGGGCGCGCCGATCAGACGAAGGATGGTCGGAGAGAGCGCGAACCCCACACCACCGAGCACGGCGGAGACCAAGGAGAGGAAGGCGAGGACCTGCCCCGCCGCTTTCTCTGCTCCGTCCTGGTCGCGGGCCCCGAAGTGCTGGGCGACGAACGTTGCGCCCGCGGCCTGGAACCCCCCGGCGAACGACATGAAGAAGAACAGGATCGGCCACGCCATCCCCGGCGCCGCCACCGCCGCCGTTCCCAGCCGCCCCAGCCAGAACGCGTCCACGAGGTTGTACAGGGCTTGGAGGGCCGCGGTGAGCATCACCGGCCAGGCGAGGTGGACCATCGTGGGCAGAATGGGACCGGTGAGGATTCGATCCCGGATCGCAACGGTCTTCATCGGCGAAGGCGGAAGTATACGCGGCTTCGCCCAGGTCTGCAGCGCTCCGACAGAGCGTGTCGAGAGGGGCTATCATCGGCCCCCGTAAGGAGGGCCGACTATGGACTGGAAGCTCGTCTTGACAACGTTCGGGATGGTGTTCCTCGCCGAGCTGGGCGACAAGACCCAGCTCCTCGTGTTCACCCTGTCCTCGCAGCACCGCGCGCCGTGGGCGGTGTTCCTCGGCGCATCGCTCGCCCTGTCCCTCGTCAGCCTCCTCGGGGCGTTCGTGGGGGGGCTCGTGGGAGAGTTCCTGCCCACGAAGTACGTTCAACTAGGCGCAGGGATCCTGTTCGTCGCCGTGGGCAGCCTGGTCATCTACCGAGCGATCGGCACGGGGTAAGCTGCCGCTCGTCCCGCGATGTGGAAAGCCTCGTGGGCTGGCACCGTTCTCCTCATCAGTTCCCGAGGTTGATCGCCCAATGTGGCGTCCTGGCGTACTTCCATGCTTTGCCCAGCTTCGTGATCTGCGCCACAGCACGTCTCCGTGTCCTCAACTATAATGCGGTACTTCGTTCTTGAGGAGAGGGGGGGCAGTGAAGACTGGATGGCGCCTGGTTCTCTTCCTGGCCGTAGGTGTGAGCCTGTTAGGCCAGCTCTCCATCGGCCAGTCTGTTGACCTCACAGGCCCGACCCAGATGGGCCGGTGCGAACAGGCCACATTTGTGATCGCGTTCACAGCGGACGCAGTTCAGACGGCGAGCTCGATCGCGTTTCTTGCCACGCTGCCCAATGCTGGGTTCGCCTACGTGCCCACTTCGGGAACGATCACGCTCGGCGACGGGACGCCTGTGCCTGCAGAACCGACTCCCTCTGGCCTCAACCTGACCTGGAGTCTCGACCTCATCCTCGGGACGGCGTACGAGCTTCCGCCCGGGGAGACCGTTACCGTGGAGTTCGCGCTCATCACCGGCTGCGGGACGATCTCGGGCACCCTCGGCGCCCGCGTGGATTTCGCCCTCGACGGCACGGCGTACTGGATCTCCGATTCCCAGCCAGCAGAGGTCCTCCCCGGCGCGGTGCGGGTCGAGAAGATCCCTTCCGTCATCTCTGCAGGCGTGGGAGACGAGGTGACCTGGACCATCCGCGTGGAGAACACGGGCCTCGGTCCCATCTACAACGTGGTGGTCACGGACGTCCTGGGGAGCGGGCTCGCCTACGTGTCGTCCGATCCTGTCGGCGACAACCTGGGCCAGACGACGACCTGGGACAAGACCCATACCCTCTCCCTCGAGGAGATCGCCCCGGAGGGCTGGGTGGAGATCGAGATCAAGGCCGAGGTGATCGCATGCGCAGGCCTGAACAACAGGGCCGACGTTCGGTTCGGGTGCGACGGCAGTTCGGTCTGCTTCAACACCGCCGTGCAGGGCGGCACGGCCACCGCGTCGATCCTTCTTATCCCGAGGAACCCGTTCCTCGCCTGGACACCACCCACGATCGCAATGCCGTACTGCTCTGCCGAGGGCGTGCCGGTGACGATTCCCATCGAGAACGTCGGCGAAGGAGTGGCCCGCAACATTCGCCTGTGCATGGACTGTTCTCCCCTTGAGGTCAGCGGCGTGGGGCCAGGCGTGGCCTATGGGGGAGGATGCTTTGTCCTCGACGACCCGATCCCCGCCGGCGAGACGTACATCCTTACGTTCACCGTGACGTACCCGGGGGATTGGTGCGCGGGCGTGCCGAGCGGAACGGTGCTCTGTCAGACGATCTACGAGAACGTGTGCGGGGAGGAGTTCCGCCCACCGTCCCAGATCGGAGGTTTCTCGACGACGTACGGTCCCGACGGCCCGCCGCGCCTGTCCGTGACTCTCACGGGATCCGGCGAGGTCTACATCTGCGACGTAGGGAGCTACGACCTTGAGGTGAGCTTCTCCGGGCTCGACAGCTGCGGGAGCGGAGCCACAAGCGACATCTCCGTGGTCGCGAACGTCCCCGCGGTGTTCACGATTGCCGACAGCGGCGGCGGCACGTGGGTCCCGGGGGGAGACGGAACCGGGGGGACGATCTCTTGGACGACCTCCCCCACCACCCCGCTCTCCACGTCGTTCACATTGGGCGCCCCGGGCAGGCTCCAGTGCGGCCAGGTCGGCACCCTCAGCGCCACCGCGGTAGCCACGGACTGCTGCGGGTGCGCCATCTCCTCCACAAGCTCGCTGCCGATCGCCATCCAGTGCTACCAGCTCGTCACCGCCAGCCGAACGGCGACCCCCTCGACCCAGGAGAAGTGCGGGGAGATCACGTACACGAACACCTACACCTTTGCCGGCAGCGGGCCGGACATCTACTTCACCGAACTCACGTTCATCGCCTACGCCGAGAACCTGCAGGAGTACGTGGACGGGACGCTCCAGATCACGGTGGACGGGGTTGCGACAGACCCGGTGACCGTGGTGGATACGACCCCTGGCGGGAGCCTAGAGGTCCGGGGCATCGACGACGCCAGTCTGGTCTGGGGGAAGACCCTTGTGATCTCGTACCGCCTGAAGTTCACCCCCGACTCGCTCCCCACATCCTGCCCCAGCACGTACAGCTTCTACACCTGGACGACGCTGGATCTCGGACCGGGCTGCACCACAGGCGATGACTGCACGCAGCCGTGCCAGGTCACGGAGACCCTTGTCGTGACGGCGGTCACCCCGTCGATGAGCGTCGCCATCTCGGGACTCCCTACCGACTTCGTGGACCCGTGCGGGACCTACAACGTCACCGTGACCCTCACCAAGACGTCCACCTTTGACCCCCACGACGTGCGGCTCCGGCTCGGCAGCCTCAACTACTACATCGTGGACACGGGGAGCATCGGGTGCAGCGGCGTGTGTCCGACCACAACCGTTCCCACGGAATACGCCGACTACTACGAGTGGGACTACGCCGAAGCTTTCGTGGGACAGCCTAACGGCGCCCAGTCCGTTCTCACCTTCCAGGTGCGGAAGCGCTGCAGCCCTGGCCGCGAGATCACCGCAACGGCGCTGTTCACGGACTCGTGCCTCTACTCCTCGTGCTCGGTAAGCGCTTCCCGCACCCCATCCTTCCTGCGCGGGCCGCTCCTCTACGTGTCGAAGACCCCTGAGATCATCTACGCTACCCAGAACCCGGTCACCTGGACGATCTACGTCACGAACGGCGGCGCCGGGCCGGCGTACGAGGTGTGGGTGGATGACGTGCTCGGGAGCGGCCTGGAGTACGTCTCGTCAACGGCTGACCCCGACGTTGTGACCCATCCCAACGAGGACCACCACGGCGGATGGATCAACGGCGTGAGCTGGCGAATCCCCGTGATCGCGCCGGGGGCCACGCGAACCCTCACCGTCACCGCTCGGATGACGAGCTGTGCGGAGTTGACGAACTGGGTGCAGGCAGGGGTGGGCTGCGGAGGCGAGGACTGCCTGATCTCCACGCCCGACTCCGCCTCGGTCGTCATCCCGACCACGAACGTGGTCGCCACCGCTTCCACGAACTCCCCCATCCACACCTGCGCCGTCCAGTACGCCACGATCACCATTCGCAACGCCGGAGACCCCGCGGTGTACGACCTCGTGGCGGAGGCCTCGCTCCCGTTCGGGATCAGCTACGTCTCCGGCTCTGCCCAGTGGCGGAAGAGCGGCGGGAGCTGGATCGCGGCTGGAGATCCTGTGATCGCTGGATCCACCCTCACCTGGAGCGAGACGGAGGCATCCGGCCTCGCCGAGCTTCGTTCGCGACAGACGCTCGATCTTCGGTTCCAGATCCGGGCGGACTGCACGTTCACCGGCGGATCGCTCCCGTTCCAGGTGTTCTACCAGAGCGTGTGCAGCGCGCCAGGGTCCACACCCGTGGGCACGTTCACCCTCGACGCTCGGCGGCCGCAGATCTCCGTGACGAAGGCTCAAACCTCACCCCCTGCCGGGAACCCGCTTGACTGCGGCGGGAACGTCACGTGGCAGATCGTGGTCCGGAACACGGGCCCGATCCCCGTGCCCTACGTACTCGTTGAGGACGAGATGGCCCCTGGGTTCACCTACCTCTCCTCGACCCCTGCGGGAAGCAATGCTGGCTCGATCACGACCTGGGAGATCACGGACCTCCCCCTGAACGGGACAGCCACGTTCACCCTCACCGCGCAGGCGCCCGGGGCGGCCGATCTTTCGTGCACGGATCTCTCGAACACGGTGCGCGCCTCCTGGGGTTGCCCGCCTCCCGACCCGTGCCTCACCGATGTCCCGGCCTCGGCCATGGTGCAGGGGACGCGGACCCCGACGGTGAGCCTGTCCACAGCCCTCAACCCCAGCTCCATCCCCGCCTGCGGCGAGGCAACGTTCACCCTAACCATTCAGAACACCTCCACGACCACCGCCAGCGCGGTGGACGCCCGGATCACCCTCCCCTCGGGCCTCTCCTATGTCCCGGACACCACCAAGATCGACTGCGGAGGCGGTTTTGCGTCGGCTCCTGACCCGACGACCGTGGGGCAAGCCCTCACCTGGTACGACGAGAACGATCCCGGCTCGAACCTGTGCGCGGAGATCCCGCCCAGCGGCTCGGCGCAGGTCCAGTTCAGCGTGACGGCCGACTGCTACTTGACGGCGGGAAGCGCCTCGATCCACGTGTGGTACTACGACTGCTGCGAGATGACGCAGCACACGACCGATGGCTTGCGCTCGATGCCCAGAACCACGCCCGCCCTCACGATCACCAAGCTCCCCGCCACCGTCCCCTTGGACTGCTTCGACACTGCCAACACCGTGACCTGGACGATCACCGTCACGAACACCGCGAGCGTAAGCGCGGATTGGGTGCGCGTGGAGGACACGCTGGGCGCGAACCTCGTCTACGTAGATTCGAGCCCAGCGGCAACCCAGATGGGAAGCCAGAAATGGGGCTGGGAGTTCGGCCCGCTCGGACCCAACGAGTCCCGAACGTTCGAGATCACGGTCCGGTTGAGCCAGCCTGCGAACAACTGCGCGGCCGCGCTGCGGACGAACACGGCGCAAGCGTTCTGGGGCTGCGGGATCCCAGACGGGAACCCGAACACCCTCGAAGGGTGTCCGGGCGGAAGCTCGTCCCAGGTCACGGCCCGGGCCACGATTCCTGACCTCACCCTCAACTCCACGGACATTGTCCCGGTCCTCACGTGCGCCGGGGATGGCAACTACACCGGACAGGTACAGGTGACGGTCCGCAACGCGGGGGACGCCGCGATCAGCCGGGACTTCAGCCTGACCATCACCGAGGCCACAAGCGGGTGGTCCGTCTCCGGGCGCTTCAGCGCTGACCTCGGGGGAACGCTCCCCATCGCTGCGGGCGGGAACCGCACGATCACGATCCCGAACTGGCCGGTGACGTGCGGCCAGTGCACCTACACGTTCACGGTCACCCTCGATACGGAGAACGACCTCTGCGAGTGCCGAGAGAACAACAACTCCGTCTCCCGAGCGTGGACGATCACCCTCCCCGACCTCACGGTGCGGCGGGAGAACCTGGCCCTGACCTGCGCTGGGGACGGTCAGGTCTCGATCTCAGGCACGGTGACCCTCGGCAACGAGGGCTGCGGGACCTCCCTCGCCGCGAACGTCCCGATGCGGTTTGTTCTCCGTGACGGAGCAGGTTGCGCGGGTACCGTCCTCTACACGTGGGCCACCACGTTCACCGGGGTGAACATCCCCGCGGGAGGTGAGCAGACGTTCGCCGTGGGCCACACCTTCCCGATCGATCTCTGTACCCAGGCCAGCGGCTGCACCGTCTCCCTCCTGGTCGAGGCCGACTACACGGGCTCGATCTGCGAGTGCGACGGGACGAACAACACGTTGTGCACGGAGTTCCCCGTGGAGATCCCCGATCTCGCGGTGACGGCGGTGGTCCCCAGCGTGCTGAATGCCTGCGAGCCGGGGACGGTGGCGGTGACCGTCGCCAACGCAGGGTGCGTGGCGAGCCCGGCGGGAGTGGTGGTCCGGATCACCGGCGCTGCCACCGGAGAGATCACGCTGCCGGCGATTCCCGCTGGGGAGACGGCGACTGTCACGGTAGACCTGAACGAGGTCCTCCCCTGCGGCTTCCACGAGGTCACGGCCACAGTGGACCCGGATGCTCAGGTCTGCGAATGCTCGTCGGCGAACAACGCCCTCGGGGCGGGGTTCACCGTGGTGGATCCGGACCTCAGCCTCACCGACCTCGTCGTCCTATGCCAGGGCGACGGGAGCTTCACCGTGACCGCCACGGCGAGGAATGGAGGGACCGAGGCTGCCGCGCCCTCCACGGTCAGGATCTGGGTGGACGGCGCGCTATTCCACATCGTCTACGTCCCAGCCCTCGACATCGGCGCGATGTTCCCCCTCTCCTACGTCACCCCGCGCCTCAAGTGCGGGCTGGACCACCTGTTCACGGTGACGGTGGACGAGGACGACGAGATCTGCGAGTGCAACGAGGGGAACAACGTGGTGGAGGCGGTTGCGGGCTGTCCCTGCCCGGGACTCGTGACGGGGAAGACCACCACCGAGATCCTGCGCGCCGGAAGCTCGGTTCCCACCAACTCCCCGGTGCAAGCCGGCGACCGGATCACCTACACCCTGTCCGTAACGAACGTCGGCCTGGGTTGGGCGTTCAACGTGGACCTATGGGACGAGCTGCCGGCGGAGTTCGAGTATGTGCTGGGAAGCACGGATGCCGCGTGGCCAACCGGGAACTCGACCGCAGACCCATCGGGAGCCCCTGGGCCGTACCTGGCGTGGGACCTCTCGGCTGAACTGCGCCCAAGCGAGACCGTGGCCCTGGCTTTCCAGATCTTCGTGACCAGCGGAGTGCTTCAGGGAGCGAGCTACACGAACACGATGGGCGCCACGGGGAACGAGGGTGAGGGAACACCCATCCCACCCGACAGCGGTGTACCAGGCGATGACGATCCGGACGACTCGGACTCCGTCACTCATCCCGCGAACGTACCGGCGTTGGCGCTCGACAAGGCGATCTCGGACGTGCTCCGGGGCGGAGTGAGCCGCGGGCCCAGCGGGCCGGTCGAACCGGGCGACGTCATCGTCTACACGGTGACGATCCGCAACGTGGGCTACGGCGTGGCCTACAATGTGGACTTCACCGACCTCCTGCCCCCTGGCGTGGAATACGACACGTCGTACGGCGACGGGACGTACACCGTGGACAGTCCAGCGACAGGCCCCTGGTCCCTGGGGATCCCAGATGGCGCGTCAGGACTGGTCAGCGCCAACATCTCCGCCACCCTCGCGGTGGGCGGAAGGCTCATCTCTGTGTACCGCGTGCGGGTTCTGAGCACCGTGTCCCAGGGCGTGCCCCTCGTCAACAACGCCGTGGCGACCGGCGAGGATGGGGCGGGAACGCCTATTCCGGAGTTCAACTCCCTCGTGGGCGATGCGTACCCCGATCGAGACTCCACCCAGATCGGGGTGGTGGAGCCGGGGTTGGCCCTGGAGAAGGAGATCATCGACGTTCTGCGCGGTGGGATCAGCATCTGGCCGACCCCGATCGTCCTGTGGGGAGACGTGATTGTGTACCGGGTGACGGTCCGCAATGCCGGCCTCGGCACCGCCTACAACGTGAACCTCACCGACAAGCTCCCGTTCGGCGTCGCCTACGACACCACGCACGGGGACGGAGTCTACACCGTGGACAGCCCTACTGGCTCCGGGTTCTTGGGGGTCTCGGACGGGGAAACCGGCTTGATCGCCGCCCCCATCGCGGTCCAGCTCAACGGCGGAGGCACGCTGGTGGCCGTCTACCGCGTCCGGGTGACCCCGGAGGCGGTTCCCGGCTCCTACCTGACCAACCTCGCTACCGTCACCGGGGAAGATGGTGCCGGCACTTCGATCCCCGAGTTCAACTCCGACGTAGGGGACTCGTTCCCGGACGAGGACTCCACCACGATCCGCTTGGGGGCGCCGGCCCTGGTGACCAAGAAGGAGTACTACTGCGAACGCTGCGATCCCTGCGCCCCCGATCCCGTGGAGTGCGCCGCGTGCCCAGGCGAGCCGGTCGCGGTCACGGTGGGAAGCTCCGTTCCGTTCAGGCTCATCGTCACGAACGTCGGCTACAGCCGCGCCTACGACATCGTGGTCGAAGACCGGTTGCCGGCAGGGCTCACCTACGTCGAGAAGACGAG
>DYGJ01000026.1 GCA_020724765.1 Thermotoga sp.
GGTCATGTCGGGGACGGCGAGCCCCGCCATGAGGGCGAACCCGGCGCGCTTGACCCACTCCTCGTCCCGGCCCGCCCACTCCGCGGCCTTGGCCCAGGCGTGGGAGGTGAGGTCGAACAGGCTCGTCGCCGCCTGATCGCAGACGTCCCACGAGTCGAAATCGCGGGCCCACGCTTCCATCTGTTCGGGCGTGACCTGGGCCGGATCGTCGACGAAGCATGCCAGGAGCCGTGCCTCGTGGTTCCCCGTCGCCCACAGGGCGAGGGCAAGACCGTGATCGGTGCCGAGACGCTTCGCCAGTTTGCGCAGCTCGTAGATCGACACGCCGAACGCCTGCTCGACGTTGATTCCGTACCGGGCCATCCCCGCCCGGCTGGCCTCGCTCCCCAGGGAAGCGAGCTCGGTCAGGATCGCGACCACGCGTCGGTCTGGTGTCGCAGGGCCCATGGTTGTGGACCAGTATAGCCCGCAGCCTTGGACGTGCGGTGCGAGCGCTGGCCCAGGGAAGAGAAGCCCCTCGGCAGGCGGGGCCCGCCGAGGGGGCACGATCGAGAGACCGTCTGCTCTAGCCGACCTTTTCCGGCGCCTTGGGAACGTCGTAGAGGATGTCGTCGAGCGGGTGGCGGTACAGGTCCTGCTCCAGCCGCACCTGGTCGAAGTAGTGGCCGATGAGCCCGATCGAGCGGCCGAGGACGAAGAACGCGTTGAACAGCCCGGCCCGGATCATCTCGTCGATCTCGTCGTCGGTAAACCGTAGCTCGGTGAGAAGATCCACGAGGAGGACGCCGATGCAGCCGTCCACGTTGAGGATGAGGTTCCCCTTCTTCTGGGTTGTCACAGCCTCCACGGCGAGGGCGTAGTCGAGGAGGGGCGTCCCCCGGAAGTGTTTCTGGGCGAACGCCTTCATCAGCTCGACCCGCGCGTCGGGGTTCTCCAGGGAGTGCAGCCGGTGGCCGATCCCTTGGATCCGCACGTTGTGCTTCTTCATCTCGTCTACGAACTGGCGCGGGGCGAGGCCGTTGCGTAGCCCGTACAGGAAGTGCTCTGCTGCGCCGTTAACCGCGCCCCCGAACCGGGGACCGATGGTGAGGATCCCGGAGACGAGCGAACTGATGAGGTCCTTGCCCGCCCGCGCGGCGACGATCGTGTTGTGGGCCCCCGACACGGCCGGACCGTGGTCGGCGATGATCTGAAGGACCATGTCGATGAACTCGCGAGCGTAGGTCGGGATGTCCTTCTTAAACCACAGGAGCCCGATCACGCCACCGAGCCCGTACTTCTCCTCGACTACCCGGTCGATCGGTACGCCGCAGTAGTTGTGGATGTCGCCCCGCTCGTCGCAGATCGTGGAGATAAAGTTCGTTGGCTTGCGCACGAGCCCCTCGGCCCGCGCCTGGGCGTAGTCGAGCGGGATGGTGGGCGGCGTCACGTCCGCGGCGGGAACGATGACGCCCTCCTTCACCAACCGCTCGTAGGTCTCCCTGATCTTGAGGTGGTAGTCGTCGAACGAAGTGGGAACGATGACCCCCGCCTCGCGGAGGGCCTCGTTCTTGGCGTCGGCGGTCTCGGCCGCGGTGTTCGCCTTCGCCCCGGCGTGGCCGAACTGGACCTGGCCGGGGAGGACCTTGGCGCACGTCCCGGACGCCCACATCACGAGGGGCTTCGTGATCTTCCCCGCCTTCACCGCCTCGGCGATCTCGTACTCCTTCGTGCCCCCTACTTCGCCGAGCGAGACGAGGAGCTTGATCGCTGGGTTTTTCTCGAACCGGAGGAGGTGATCGAGGAGGGTCGAGCCGGGGTGCGCATCGCCGCCGATGGCGATCCCCTCGTTCAATCCGTCCGTGGCCCGGGCGACGATGTTGTACGCCTCGTTGGACAAACCGCCGGATACGGACACGAACCCCACCGACCCCGGCCGATAGAGCTTCGCCTCGCGGATGTTCTCCATCGTCCCCGCGGCGTTGCCGATCTTGAAGCCCCCGGCCTTGACGCCACCGACGGTGGCCGGGCCGATGATCCACTTGTCCTTCGCCTTGGCGAGCGCCGCCATCCGCCGCGACTGGCGCTCGGGGATCCCCTCCGCGATCACGGCGATCGTGCGGAGGGTGGGGATCTCCAGGGCCTCCACCGTCACGTCGTACGCCGAGCGCTGGCTCGCGAAGTTGACGAGCACGTCGGCCTCGGGGAACCGGGATGCGGCCTCGGCGAGGGTCCTGATCCGCGAGATGCGGATCTCCTTCGTCCCCCAGAACAGCTTCTCGAACCCGCCGCGCTCGGGGGTGATAAGGGCCGCCACCGACGGCTCCACCCTCCGGCACAGGTAGTCGAAATCGAGCATCCGCTGCGCGGCGCGCAGCTGGTCTCCGTAGATAAACGCCTTCGTCTTCGCTGTGAACAGCTCGTAGTCGTCGTGCTTCATCGCCGGGCCTCCTCGAGGGCGAGGGACACGATGCGCGTCATGTGGGTCTCCGGTCCGTAGACCTCGAGGGGTACACCGATCCGCTCCCCCAGTCGCCGCATGTTCTCCAGGCCCTCCTTGTAGTTGGGCCCCCCGCGCCGGACGTAGATCTTGACGTGGTTCTTCTGGCGCCTGTCCTTGGACTCCTCGAGGGCTTGGATGATCCCGGTGAACGTTTTGGCGACGTCGGTGAAGTTGGCGATCCCGCCCCCGATGAGGAGGTACTTGGGCCGCCCCCTTGGGTCGGGCTTGCGGATCATGAGGTCAAGGAGGGTCTTCGTGTACTCGTAGGTGAGCTCGGTGGACGGATCGCCGGAGTACTCGCCGTAGTTCGCGAGTTCGTCGGCGAACCCGAGGTCCACCACCGTGTCGGCGCAGATGACGCTCGCCCCGCCGCCCGCCACGAGAAGCCACACCCGGCCGTCCGGATTGAGGAGGGTCAGCTTGAGCGACGCCCCGGTCTTGGCGTCGAGCGACTCCACGTATGTTTCCTCCTTCGTCATCGGACGGCCGAACGGGCGGGGGAGCTCGATCGGTCCCCACTGGGCCGAGCACTGGAACGAGGCCGTGTCGTCGAGCTTGGCGACCGTATCGAGGGGGATGAGCTTTCCCTGGGAGAACGCGATCGGGTTGAACTCGAGGTAGGCGAAGTGGTGGTCCACGTAGATCCGGTACAGAGCTTGGATGAACGCGGCCACGACCTCTTTCTCCGGGATGTTCGGCAGTTTCGACAGGACCTCGATCTTCCCCGGATCGGCCAGCACCGGGATCTGGATCGAGACCACCGTGTCCCACACCGACTCGATGTCTACCCCTCCCTTCGGGGAGAAGTGGATCGCGTCCACGTCGCGGGAGCTGGTGAACGCGAGGTAGTACTCCGCGTCGTGGGGGGCGAACGGCTCGACCAGGAAGTGGGTGAGGACGCCGGTCGTCTTCCCGCTCGCGCCCTCGATCGTCACTTCCTTCCCCATCCGCGCGGCGATCCACGCCTTAGCAGCCTTGAGGTCGGCGTCGAGGAGGAGGAGGTTGTTCTTCCCGCGCTTGCCGAACAGTTGGTCGGGCTTCACGACGAGCTTCTCCTTGAGAAGCCACGGGTGCTCCTTCTCCAGCGTCGCCAGGTTCGTGTCCGGCGTGACGAGGACAAGGCGATCGTCGAACGTGAACCGGTTTCCGGATGCCTCGCCGATCGCCCGGGCGAGCATCCGCTTGGCGTCGTACTCTCGGATTCCTTTCTGGGCCATCGTCCTCCCCCTACAGGCGCTTCACGATCTCGTCCCCGAACTGCGAGCAGGAGACGAGGGTTGCCCCGGGCATCAGCCTCTCTAGGTCGTAGGTCACGCGCTTCGAGGCGATGGCCGCGCCGATCGCGCGGAGGATGGAATCGGCGGGCTCGCGCCAACCGAGGTACTTCAACATCTCCACGGCGGAGAGGATGAGGCTTCCCGGGTTCACTTTGTCCTGCCCGGCGTACTTCGGGGCCGTGCCGTGGGTGGCCTCGAACACGGCGTGACCGGTGTGGTAGTTGATGTTCGCCCCCGGTGCCACGCCGAGCCCGCCCACCTGGGCCGCCGCGGCGTCGGTCATGTAGTCGCCGTTGAGGTTTGTCGTGGCGACGACGGAGTACTCGTCGGGCCGAAGCAGCATCTGCTGGAAGAACTGGTCGGCGATGCGATCGTTGAGGACGATCTTCCCCGTCGGGACCTTGCCGTTGTGGGTCGTGTTCACCTCTTCCTCGGTCACGATCTGGGGGTAGGTCTTCCCGACCTCGTACCCCCAGTCGCGGAACGCGCCCTCGGTGAACTTCATGATGTTCCCCTTGTGAACGAGGGTCACCTTCGTGCGCTTGTCGGCGATGGCGTACTCGATCGCCGCCTTGACGAGACGCTTCGAGCCCTCCTCGCTGATCGGCTTCACGCCGATCCCGCACTTCTCGGGGAAGCGGATGGACTTCACCTTCATCTCGCCCCGCAGCCAGGCGATGACCTTGTCCGCCTCGGGCGAACCGGCCTTCCACTCGATCCCCGCGTACACGTCCTCCGTGTTCTCCCGGAAGAAGGCCATGTCCACCTTTTCCGGCTCCCGCACCGGGGCGGGCGTCCCGATGTGCTTCACCGGCCGCACACAGGCGTAGAGATCGAGGACCTGGCGGAGGGTGACGTTGAGGCTGCGGATCCCGCCCCCGACCGGGGTCGTGAGCGGCCCCTTGATCGCCACGAGGTACTTCTGAATCGCCTGGGCCGTCGCCTCAGGGAGGTACAGCTTCTGCCGCTCGTCGGGGGGGATGGCCTTGATCTCGTCCTCGGACAGTCCGGGGTGGAAGTGCTCGATCGCCTCATCTCCGGCGTACACCTTCATCCAGGCGATCTTCTTCTTCCCGCCGTACGCCTTTTCCACCGCCGCGTCCACGACGCGGATCATCACCGGGGTGATGTCCACGCCGGTCCCGTCGCCGCGGATGTAGGGGATGACCGGCCGGTCGGGCACCTTCAGCCCGGCGGGCGTCATGGTGATCGATTGTCCGTCTTTGGGAATGCGTGCGCCGCTGTTCACGATGAGCCTCCTTCGGGGTTCCTAACTCACGTCGTGGATCGCCACCTCGCGGGCGATGGCCCGCGCCGTGGCGGAAAGTTCTTTCAGCACAGGTCTCTTGGTCTTCGCGTCCAGCCGCGTGCTGGGGGCGGATGTCCCCAGGGCGGCGAGAATCCGGCCCGTCTCGGTCAGGATCGGCACCGCGAGGCCGTAGGTGTGGGGGATCACCTCACCGTCGCTCTCGGCGTACCCGAGGCGACGGATTCGCGCCAGTTCGGTCTTCAGCGCGGCGGGATCGGTGATCGTGGTCTCGGTGAACCGGGGCAGGCCCTGGGCGATGATCTGCTCTTGATCTTCGTCGGGCAGGTACGCGAGGAGCACCTTGCCCGTCGCTCCGGCGTGGAGGGGAAAGATCGCTCCCCGCTCGTGCGACACGCGCAGGGCGTGGTGACCCTCCACCCGTTCGAGACAGATCCCGCTCGTCTCGTGCAGCCCGGCGAGGATGACCGTCTCCCCGGTCTCGGCGACGAGCCGCTCCATCCGCGGGAGGGCGATCTCGATGAGCCCCCTTCGCCGCACGCTCCCCGCTAGCTGGAGGAGCCTCGCCCCCAGCCTGAGAAGGCCGGTGCGGGGATCCTCCTCGATCAGGCTGTGGGACTTGAGGGCGAGGACGTAGCGGTAGGCCGTGCTGCGGGGGAGGCCGAGGGCGCGGGCGATGTCGGCGGCGCTCAGTTCAGGGCGGCCCTCGCCCAACAGGGTGAGGATCCGCAGACCCTTCTCGAGCGTGTTCACGCGCCTCGCTCCCCCGCTCGGCTACTTCTTGCCGGCGAGGGCCATCGCCAGCAACCCTCCCACCCGGATCATGCGGATATCCCGGGCGGAGAGCTCGGCCTTCACCGGGATCGTCGTCCCCTTCGTCACGTTGCGCACGACGAGCGGGCGCGTGAGGTCGGAGACGTCGATCTCCAGCTGGTCGCCCTTGTCGAACCCGGCGACGTCGCCCACCAACGGGAGGATCCCCACGTTGACGAGGTTCGCCTTGTGGATCCGAGCGTAGCTCTTGGCAATGACGGCCTTGATCCCGACCTGCCACGGGGCGAGCGCGGCGTGCTCGCGGGACGAGCCCTGGCCGTAGTTGTCTCCCCCGACGATGAACCCTCCGCCCCTTTCCATGGCGCGGGCGGCGAACGTCTTGTCCTCGTAGTGGAACGTGAATTTGGCGATCTCGGGCAGGTTCGAGCGCAGGTGTTGGGTGAGCGGCCCCGCGGGGAGGATCGCATCGGTGGAGACCCCGTCCCCGACCTTCAGCAGGACCTCGCCCTTCAGCACGGGGGGCAGGGGCCGCGGGGGGGCCATCTTCGCGATGTTCGGCGCCCGTCGGATCGGGGCTGACGGTCCCTCCGGCTCGACGATCATCGCGTCGTCCACGATGAGCTTCGTCACCCGCACCGTGACCGGCGAAAGCTCCCGCGGGTCGGCGATCGCGCCCTTCAGGGCCGACGCCGCGGCCACCTCCGGGCTCGTCAGGGCGAGCTTCCCGAGCTCGTTCCCGCCGCGACCCTTCCAGTTCCGGTTTACCGTGCGCAGGGAGAGAGAGTTCGTCCCTGGGACGAACCCGATCCCGATGCACGCGTTGCACCCCGGCTCGATCATCCGCACCCCGGCCTGGGTGAGGGCGAGGAAGCTCCCGTCCTTGAGGAGCATTTCCCAGACCTGCCGCGAGCCGGGGGATACGACGACGTCGATCTCCTTCGCGACGTGCTTCCCCTTGAGGATCTCCGCCACGACCTTGATGTCCTTGTACGAGCCGTTCGTGCACGAACCGATGAACACCTGATCGATCTTGGTCCCCGCGATCTCGGCCACCGGCCTCACGTTATCCGGGCTCCCCGGCATGGCGACGAGGGGGACGAGGGACGAGAGATCGATCTCCAGCGTCTGGTCGTAGCTCGCGCCGGCGTCGGCGGTGAGCGGCCGCCAATCCGATCCGCGGCCCTGCATCTCCAGGAACTTCTTCGTCACCGCGTCGGAGGGGAAGATGGACGACGTGGCACCGGTTTCGGTGCACATGTTCGTGATCGTGGCCCGCTCGGGCACGGACAGGGTCTTGACGCCGGGCCCGGCAAACTCGATGAAATGGCCCACGCCTCCTTTCACCGAGATGCGGCGCAGGATCTCCAGGGCCAGGTCCTTCGCCGTGACGCCCCACGGGAGATTGCCGGTGAGGACGACCCGCATCACCTTGGGCACGGTGAGGTAGAACAGGCCCCCGCCCATCGCCACCGCGACGTCGGCGCCTCCCGCCCCGATCCCGAGCATCCCCAGGCCGCCGGCGGTCGGGGTGTGGGAATCCGAGCCCAACAGCGTCCTCGCCGGGATTCCGAACCGCTCGTAGTGCACCTGATGGCAGACCCCGTTCCCGTTTTTCGAGAACTTCGCCCCGTAGTGGGAGGCGATGGATTGCAGGAACAGGTGATCGTCGGTGGACTCGCCCTTGAACCCGAGCGAAGTGTGATCGCTATAGGAAACCACCAGCTCGGCCTGCACCTTGTCCAGGCCGAGGGATTCGAACTCCAGCCAGGCCATCGTTCCCGTGGAATCCTGGGTCAAGCAGTGGTCGATCCGGATTCCAACCTCGTGTCCCTTGTCGAGCGCGCCCTCCACGATGTGCTCGGCGAGGATCTTCTCCGTCAACGTCTTCGCCACATGCATCACCTCGGTCGGGAGGGGGCTGATGTCTCATTATGTGAGACATCGTCCCATTCCGCGGCGCATCCTACCCCATGGGGAAGGCAAGTCAAGGGGATGCGGGGCCGAAACAGCCGGGTGGGGAGACCACAGGTCCGCGGACCGACGGTGGGCTGGCTTGGAGTCCGTCCCCCGTGGACTGCCATCCGTACGGGCCTTGCCGGTCTACGGACTGCGTTGTTCCCCGCGGGCCATTCCCCAACGCGTGGATCGAGCGGGGTGTCAGCCCCTCGTGACAGTGCTGGGAAGGAGGACGCCCGGATCGAGGAACTCCACGCGGCCCGAGGCGAGGTCGTACACCGCGCCCACCACGGCGGCGCCTCCCTTGCCGAGGCCGGGCAGGGCACAGCGGAGGTATTCCACCATCCCTTGCACGTGGAGGCGCACGGTCTGATCGCAGAGGTCGCCTGTGCAGAGGCGGGCCTTCTCGATCGCGGGTCGGATCGCGACGCACAGGCAGTCGTCAGGCTCGTCGGGTCGATGGGCGATCGCGGCGTTGACCGCCCCACACCTGCTGTGGCCGAGAACGACGACGAGGGAGACCCCGAGGTGGTGGACGGCGTACCCGAGGCTGGCCGTCACCGTGGCGTCGCAGACGTGGCCGGCCGTGCGCACGACGAACAGGTCGCCGAGCCCCTGGTCGAACACGATCTCCGGCGGGACCCGGGAGTCGGAGCAGCCGAGGACCGCCGCCCACGGGCGCTGCCCGGCGACGAGGCCCGCTCTGCGCTGCGTGCCCTGATGCGGATGGTAGTGTGCGCCCTGGGCGTGCCGCTGGTTGCCGACGACGAGCTGGTGTAACACCTGCATTGGGTTCATAAAGTCGGCCCTCCTTTCCAATGGTCGCGCATCATCTGCGAGGAGGCAACGACCGGGCCTTCCCAGACTCCGATTGGGGTGCGTCGCACACGGGAGCAGCTCGATCTGCCGTTGTGATCCCGCCGCGTCGCCTCCATAGGAAGTCCATAGGTTTTACACGTTACGTCCAGGCTGGGGCTGCATCATGCACTTCGATGCGAACGAGAGCCAGCGGATCCCTCTTCAGCCAGCGCCAGGCCGAGCCCTGGTCGCTGCGTGTGTGTGCGAGGGGCTCGCTTCGCTAAGCGATGGAAGATCTGCCACCCCCGCCGTGGCACACATCCACGGCGATCCCACCCAAGGGGCGGAGGCTACCACCTCCGCCCCACCCTCTTTGTGCCCCGCGGCGCGGGTGGAGATCGGTGGTGAGCGGCGCGCAGATCGCGCAAAGTAACCTCAAGCTTCAGTCCTGAAGGAGGACTCGGATGCAGCGTTTCTCCCTGGTCTTGGTGTGCGTGGCGATGACGTTGATGGCGGCGGTGGCCCAGCCGACGGGCGACGACCTGGCGGGGTGGGCCCTCGCCCACTGGGGGGCCTTGGGCAGCGGCAGCGCCGAGGCGGTGGCCGCGGGGTTCGTCCCCGACGGCGGTGTGGCGTTCCTGGGCACGGCGTGGGACGGGTTCTACTACGGCTCGAGCGTGGTGTCGGCGTGGAGCCAGTTCTTCACGGGTTTGCCCGTCGAGGGGCACGCGTTGGCGGGCGTGGTGCGCGCCGTGGCCGAGGCTCGTCTGGTCTACGGAACCATCGAGCTTGCCGTTCCCGGTCGCACGTTGGTCATCGAGTCGTTCCTCCAGTTCGCTGCCGATGGGAAGATCCGCGCTGCGGACTACGTGATGACCGCGCCCGGCGCAGTTGTTCCGGTGACGGACGGCCAGATCGCGGATGGGGAGTACCTGCGGTCGGCTCAGGACCGGGGGAGCGAGGTCACGCTCTACTGGCGCAATGGTCTCGTCGTTCTGTTCGCTGCCCTCCAGAGTCCAGGAACGGGGTGGGTGTCGGCGGGGTTCGACCCCGTGAACCGGATGCAGGGCGCGAACTACATCATTGCCGCGGTTACGGCAGGGGGGCTCGTCGTCGAGGATCACTTCGGCTCCGGGACCACGTCACACCGCCGGGATCGCCGCGAGGACATCCTGCGCGCGGCGGGTACGGTGTCGGGTGGCCAGACGGTCATCGAGTTCGCGATTCCACTCGATAGCTTGGACGCAGAGGACAAACCGCTCGTCCCTGGCCGGACGTACACGGTCCTGCTCGCCTATCACCGATCCTCGACTTCGCTCACGACCCTCCATACGGCCCGCGGGTCGGTTCAGATGACGTTGGAGGAGTGACATGGACACTTTGCGCGAGATCGCGTACCACTACATCGGGCCGTTCCCGGTGATCTTCTACCTTGGAGTCATCGGTTACGCGTTCCTGCTCTCCACGGCAGCTGCGATGGGGCTCTCGCGGCTCCTCAAGAAGCGGCGGCCGGTGAAGATCCATCGCGGGTTGGCCTACATCACCCTGGCCGTAGCAACCCTCCACGCTCTGCTCGGGATCGCAACCCGGATCTAGGTCCGTACTCTGTAGTCCGTTCTCCGTTGCCCGTGGACCGCGGTGGGACGTAGAGCTTCCACAGTTCTACGGAAGACGGATCACGGTCCACGGATTACGGTGAACGGCTCGCGGACGACGGGTCACGGTTTCGCGATGTCCATCGTCATCGCCAGGAGCCCGGACAGGAGCTTGGGGTAGAAGTCGGTGGATTTCTGGGGCATGGAGACCCCGAGGTCGGCGATCTCCAGGACCTCTTCGACCCGCGTGGGATTGAGGAGGAACGCGGCCTGACCCTTCCCCGCGTCCACGAGGGCGACCGCCTCCTCGTCGGTGTGGGCATAGTCCACGTTCGACTGGCGGGCGAGGGCCTCGTCGTCGATCCCCAGGAGCGGCTCGAGGATCGCCTTGTGGAGGATCGCCACGTCGAGCCGCTTCCAGGCTGGCGGATGGTCGCCGGTGATGAGGTGGTCGAGCCGCCCCTCGTCGCGGAGGGTGAGGGACCAGAACTTCCCGCCTGCGTAGAGGATGAACGTGTGCCTGTTCCCCGCTGCGGCGGCGAGGACGGCCTTCGCCGCGGCGAGCGAGCCCAGCGGTTCGACCGCGAACTCCCGTTCTGCTGCCGCCAGGAACATCGCCGGGGTGAACGTGGGCAGACTGTGCACGACCCGCGGCGTGGGGCGGATGACGCACCCCGGCTCGGCGATGTTGACGAGGGTCACCGGAAGCGCGGTGAAGCTTTGCGGGCCCGTCGGCCTCCAGCCCTGGGCCAGGCACTCCTGCATGAACGCCTGCGAGGTCTCGAACCGATGGTGGCCGTCGGCGATGTAGAGCTCGAGCGGTAGCAGGGCAGCCTGGACGGATCGCACCGCGTTCGGATCCGCGATGTACCACAGCTCGTGGGTGTTCCCGAAGTCGTCCCTCGCCGTGAGGTTGGGAGCGCGCCCGCCGATCGCCCCTTCGGCCGCGGCCGTCGCCGTGCGCGCAGGATCGTTGTAGAGGAGGAAGATGTGTTCGAGGTGGGCCTCGGTGGCCCGGAACAGCTTCAGCCGGTCCTCCTTCGGGCCGCGCAGGGTGTGCTCGTGGGCCTTCGCCCCGCTCTGCGTCAGATCGAGGAGGGCGATCAACCCCTGCCGGGTCAAGGCGGTTCCCGGTTCTCGGTTCCCGGTTGCCGGTTCACGGCCCACGGACAACGGACCCCGGTCCACGGCGGACCGAAACGTCTGGCGGTAGAGGTAGACCCCGGGTTTCTCGTCGTAAACCAGGATCCGATCGCGAATCCATGCTTGGAGCAGCTGCGCCCGGCGGGCGTACTCCGTTTCGTCCCGCGGTGGGCTCTTCGTCCCGATGAGCTGAACGTAACTGTAGGGCGAGCGACGACGGTAGGCCTTCTCCTCGTCGGGCCCGATCCGGTCGTAGGGCTGGGTGACCACCTGGGAGAGGTCCCCCACGACGGCGGGGTTGTAGCGCAGTCCGCGGAAGGGGTGAATGACGGCCATCGTCAACCCTTGCGCAGGTGCTCGATCAGAAGCGCCACCACCTCGTCGCCGATCCGCTCCTGAGCCTCTTTCGTCTGGGCCCCGACGTGGGGGGTGAGGGTGACCTTCGGATGGCGGACGACGGCCGCGTTCGTGGGCGGTTCGACCGCGAACACGTCAAGGCCCGCGCCGGCGAGTTTGCCCGAGTCGAGGGCAGCGAGGACTGCCGCCTCGTCCACCACCTCGCCCCGGGCGCAGTTCACGAGGTACGCGCCGTCCTTCATCTGAGCGATCTCCCACGCCCCGATGACCGGGCCCGCGGGATCCGGCGGGACGTGCAGGGAGATGAAGTCGCTCCGGTGCAGGAGGTCGGCAAAGGGTCCGAGGGGCACGCCGGGTAGAGGGGACTGGTTCACGAACTTATCGCAGGCGATCACCTGCATCCCCAGGGCGAGCGCCCGCTTTGCGAGCGCCTGGCCGATCCGGCCGATCCCCACCACGCCGAGGGTCTTCCCCTGTAGCTCGATCCCCACGAACGCCTTCTTATCCCACTTCCCGTCGCGGACCGACTGGGTGGCCTGGGGAAGAGATCGGGCGAGGGCAAACATGTGCGCGAGCGCCAACTCCGCCACCGCGTCGGAACTGGCACGCGGCGTGTTCAGGACTTGGATCCCCTTCGTCTTGGCGTGCTCGGCGTCCACGTTGTCCAGCCCCACCCCGGCGCGGACGATCAGCTTCAGGCCGACCGCTGCATCGAGCGCCGGCTTCCGCACCTTCGTCGCCGACCGGACGACGATCGCGTGGTACCCCTTGGCCAGCTCCACGGCGAGGCCGTCCGGGGTCATCCCCGTGCGCACCACGACCTCCAGCCCCGCCTCGCGCAGCCGCGCCAATGCCTTCTCCTCCACTGGATCGCAGATCAGCACCCGCATGTCAGCCTCCTTCCCACCACACAACCTACAGCCCGAGGATCGCGTCCATGGTCGCCAACAACCCGCGGACGTCGGTCACGGTGTGGTCACCCATGTGGCCGATGCGGAACGTCTTGCCCTTGAGGTCACCGTAGCCGTTCGAGATGCGCAACCCGTGGTCGCGCACCAGAGTCTTGTTCAGATCCTCCACAGAAATGCTCCGGGTGTTCGAGATGCACGTGACCGTGTTCGACCAGTAGCCCTCCTCCGGGTACATGGCGAAGTGCTGCTTGGCCCAGGCCTGCGTAAGGGCCGCCATCTCGGCGTGGCGGGCGAACCGATGATCGAGGCCCTCCGCGAACATCGCGTCGAGCTGGACGTTGAGGGCGAACATGTGAGGAATCGACGGGGTTGCCGGTGTCTCGTTCTTCTTGTGAGACTTCATCATCACCGGGAAGCTGAAGTAGTAGGTGCGAGGTTTGATGCCTTCGGCCCGCTTAATGGCGCGCTCGGACACAGCGCACACGGCGAGCCCGGCGGGGAGGGCGAACGCCTTCTGCACGCCGGCGAGGCAGACGTCCAACCCCAGGGCGTCGAACTCGACCTTGACCCCGCCCATCCCCGATACGGAGTCCACAAGGAGGAGCACGTCGGGGAACTTCCGCACGACCTCCGCGATCTGGGGAAGGGGGTTCATGAGGCCGGTCGAGGTCTCGTTGTGGACGAGGGTTACCGCGTCGAACTCCCCGCTCCGGAGCTTCGTCTCCACCATCTGCGGCTTGATCGCCAGGTTCCACGGCACTTCGAGCGTCTCGCATGGGATCCCGCACGCGGCCGTGATCTCGTGCCAGCGCTTGCTGAACGCGCCGTTCACGAGGTTGAGGCACTTCTTTCCCACGCAGTTCTGGACCGCCGCTTCCATCGCTCCGGTGGAAGAAGAGGTGAACAGGAGCACCGGCTGCTGGGTGTAGAGGAACTTTTGGAGCTTGGGTTGAATCTCCGCGTACAGCTCGCGGAACTCGGGAGAGCGGTGATAGATCTGGGGAGCGGCCATGGCCTGTAGGATCTCCGGGCGGACCTCGGTCGGTCCGGGGGTGAACAGCTTGCTGTGGGCGTTACGCATGAACCCCTCCTTCGGTGGGTGATCTCGCCCGGATCATCGCCGGAACAGGACTGGAATGCAAGTCAGTGCGCACCGGCCCGACGCAGTCCCAGCCGGCGGGCGAGGGCAAGCGCCTGTTCGTGCTCGGCGGAGGTCAAACGGCGAGAGAGCTCCGGACGCTCCCGTGCCCGATGCGCGGGTCGGTACTGGCCCATCACGTTCACGTAGGTGGCCGTGGATACCTCGTCCGCGATGAACCGCAGGACGGCGTCCGTCCCGGCGAGTCCCTCCGGGAGGACGAGGTGCCGGACGAGGAGCCCGTGCACCGCGACCCCGTTCTCGACCACGAGGTCCCCCACCTGGCGGTGCATCTCGCGGAGAGCGTCCTGGGCCCGCTCCACGTAGTCCGGTGCCGCGGAGAGCTGCGCGGCAACGGCGTTGTCCCCGTACTTGGAATCCGGCATGTAGATGTCCACCATCCCGTCGAGGAGCCGCAGCGCCTCGACGGACTCGTACCCGCCGCAGTTCCACACCAGGGGAAGGCGGAGTCCGGACTCCCGGGCGGCGACGAGGGCGGCCGCGATCTGGGGAGCTTGGTGGGTGGGGGAGACGAGGTTCACGTTCGCGCACCCGATCGCCTGGAGGTGGAGCATGATCCGGGCCAGCTCCTCCACGCTGATCTCCTCCCCCTCTCCAAGCTGGGAGATCGCGTAGTTCTGACAGAACAGGCAGCGGAGGACGCACCCGGAGAAGAAGATCGTCCCCGACCCGCCCGATCCCACCAGCACCTCCTCCTCGCCGAAGTGGGGCCCGAAGCTCGCGACCCACGGGGCGAGGGGAGACCCGCAGAATCCGCACTCTCTTTCGTCTCGGTGCGCTCCGCACGCCCGCGGGCACAGGCGGCAAGGGGAGGAGAAGCCCCGCAATTCCTCTACCCGGCCGCGCAATTCCGCTTCTGTCAGGTTGAGGTAGCGAGGCACCGCCATCTCAGCACGCGGGCGGCTGCCACCCGACGCCGAGAAGGAGGTCGTGGAGGGTGGCCAGCGGGAGCCCCATCACGTTGAAGAAGTCGCCCTCGATCCGGGTCACGAACGGGGCTGCCCCACCCTGGATCGCGTATGCGCCCGCCTTGTCGAGCACCGATTCTCGGGAGAGGTAACGGCGGATCTCGTCATCGGTCAAGGGCTTGAACCGGACGCGGGTCTCGACCAGCGCTTCCCGGGGAGTGCTCCCGGCGAGGAGGACGAGGCCGGTGAACACGGAGTGCCACCCGTTGCTCAAGGCGCGCAGGATGTTCCACGCTTCCGCGAGGTCGCGCGGCTTGCCGTAGGACCTGCCATCTCGGAACACGCCCGTATCTGCGGCGATGACGAGTCCAGTCGGCCGGGCAGCCGTGATCTGCTCTGCCTTGCGGCGGGCGATCTCCAGGAGGTCCTCTGGTAGGGTCACCTCGCCTTCATCCCCATCCGGCGTCAGCACCTCGAACTCCGGACAGAGGAGCCGCAGGATCTCATTCCTTCGCGGAGAGCTGGAGGCGAGGATCAGCCGTTGTCCTTGGGAGGGTGAGTGTCCATAATCCGTGGCCATGGACATCATTTTCAGCGAGAGGTGCTTGGAGTACCACGCCGTGGGCCACCCGGAGGGACCGGCCCGGGTGCGGATGCTCCACCACTACCTCGCCCGTCTCGGGTACCCGTTCGAGGCCCCCCCGCCTGCGACGGACGAGGATCTCCTCTCCGTGCATACCCCCGAGCACGTGCGACGGGTCGGCACCGGCGAGTTTCACGACCCGGACTGCCCTGTCTATCCGAACATCGACCTCTACGCGCGCCTTGCGGCCGGGGGAGCGGTCCTCGCCCAGCGGCGCCGCGGGTTCTCCATCCTCCGTCCCCCGGGCCATCACGCCGGGGCGTCGTACCTGGGAGGGTTCTGCTACTACAACAACATCGCCGTCGCCGTGCGCCGGTCGGGGAAACGAACGTTGATCGTGGATATCGACGGGCACCACGGGAACGGGACCGAGGCCATCTTCTACGGCGACCCGAACGTGACCTACGTGTCGTTGCACCGCATCTACAACTACCCCGGCACGGGGCATGAGTCGCGGGGGAACTGCCTGAACTACCCGCTGCCCCCACGATGTGGGAAGACCCTGTACGTGGAGACCCTGGAGCGGGCTTTGCACGAGGCTGGCGGAGGGTTTGGGGAGCTTGCCCTCTCCGTTGGGTTTGACACGTATCGGGAGGACCCGTTGGCCTCACTCGGACTCGACGTCGAAGCGTACTACGACGTCGGGTACGTGCTTGGGGACACCAAGCTTCCCACGTTCTGTGTGCTCGAGGGAGGCTACATCCCGGAGATCATGGGGCCGGCTGCCGAAGCGCTTCTTCAGGGACTGCAGGAGGGTTTATCCGCTTCGGGGCAGTAGAAGGCCGAGCGAGTTCCCTATCCTGTTCCCACCGTAGAGGGGATCAGCCTCGAAGAGCCCTCCTGTTCCCGTAACCGGAAGCTCGGTGGGCGATCCTGATGCAGGGTGTGCGATTGCTACGCTGGAGGCGCGTGCGGTACAATGCGTTGCCATGCGCACTTTGATTGCACTCGCGGTTGTAGCCGCGGTTTCCATTCTCTCGTGGGGAACTCCCCTCAAGGTGTCGCTCCCGCCGGCGATGGGAGCTGTGCCGATTGTGATGGGAACGGCGTGGGGGTTCTTCCAAGAGGAGGGAGTTGAGGTCGAGTTGGTGCCGTTGCCGAGCCAGCGCGATCGGATGCTCGCGTTCCAGGCCGGCCAGGTGGACGTGATGGTCACGGATCTCACGGGAGCGCTCCTCCTCTTGTCGAGCGTCCCCAAGCAGGCGGTGATCGTGGGGACGGCGTATATCCCCCATTCGGCAGGCGATCATCTTGCGTTCATCACCCCCCCGACGTTCTCGAAGATCAAGACGTGGGACGAGCTTGTAGGTCGGATTCGGGGAGGGGGACGGGTCCAGATCGCTCTGCCGCGCCAGTCGGACCTCGAGTTCGTGGCCGATGAGCTGTTCCGGCAGGAGGGGCTCGCCGTTCCCGCTGACCTGTACATAGGCCAGGACAACCTTCTTGACAACTCGACGTGGACCCTGTTGGGGATGGTGGCCGTGGGAGCCCTGCCTCAGCCCTACGTGGACTACATCCTGTCCTACAGCTACCCTGGCAAGCCGGCTCTTGAGGTGCTGAAGTGGGTCCCCGGGGGGAGCTTCCCGCCCGAGGTGTTCGTGGTTCGACGGCCGCTCATCGAGTCCCAACCCGAGGTTCTGACCTCGTTCTTCAGTGCTCTGCGGCGTGCGGTGGACGGGTTGAACAGCGAGGACCGCGACGAAGTGGTGGCGACCGCCCTTCCGTTGGCAGTGAACCTGTTCTTCCCCGGCGGCGGTCCGCAAGAGGCTGCCGACCCCGAGGTTCGGGCCGAGATCGAAAAGGGTATTGCGGCGATCGTCATCCCGCACTTCTCTCCTCCGGAAGAACTCGACCCCGAGATGTACGAACGGGTCATGATGTGGGCGGTGGGGAAGAAGTACCTCCGTTCTCCGATCCCCTACGACACGGCGGTCGCTCCTCCTCCAGGATGATCGAAGTCGACGGCCTCACTCTCATCTACGGTCGCGGCGGGGCCGCCGTGCCCGCCGTGGCAGGCCTGTCCATGAAGGTGGACAGCTACGAGCTCGTGTCGGTGGTCGGGCCGTCGGGGTGCGGGAAGACCACGCTTCTGTTCGCCCTCGACGGGCTCCTTGCACCCACTGCGGGGCGGATCCGGGTCCACGGCGAAGAGGTTGGGAGCGTGCGCCGTGATGTGGCTCTCATCCTTCAGGATGCGGGGCTGCTCCCATGGAAGACGGTGCGGGCGAACGCAGAGCTCTCGCTGCGGATCCAGGGCCGAAAGAGCTCGGCGGGGAAGGTGTTGGCCGACCTCGGGCTGGCCGGGTTCGAGAAGCGGTTTCCGAGCGAGCTCTCGGAGGGGATGAAGCGACGGGTGGGGATCGCTCGGGCCCTTGCCCTCCAGCCGCGGGTGATGCTGATGGACGAGCCGACGGCGAACCTCGACTCCATCACCCGGGAACACATCCAGAACCTCATCCTTGGGCTGTGGTGGGAGATGGGGTTCACCGGGGTCCTCGTGACCCACGACATGGAGGAAGCGGTGTTCCTCGGGAAGCGGATCCTCGTCCTCTCGGCGCGGCCGGCGCGCGTGGTCGAGGTCATCGACAACCCAGGGATGGGTGAGCCAGGGTACCGGGGCACGTCGGAGTTCGTGGCCCAGGTCGCCCACCTGCGGCAGGTGTTGGGAGGCAACGGGTCATGAGCCGGACGCTGCGGCTTTCCATGCACTACCTCCTCGCGATCGCGCTCGTGCTGCTGGTGTGGGCTGCGACGTCGTGGCTCCTGGAGGCGACGCGCGGTCGGGAGATCCTCCCCACCCCCTGGGTGACCTTTGCTGCGGCTGCAGCGAATTTCGGCACTCTGGCCAGCGCGTTCGGTAGCTCAGCCCTTCGATTCTTGATCGCCCTCGCCGTTGCGTTCCTCCTCGGACTTCCTCTGGGGCTGGCGGTGGGGTTCGAGTCGAAGTTGGATCGTTACCTATCGCCCCTGATCTATCTCCTCTATCCGATGCCGCCGGTGGCGCTGCTTCTGTTCCTCTACCTCGCGTTCGGGCTCGGGGAGGTGGTGCGGTTGGTGGTGGTGGTGATGGCCCTGTTCTTCCAGGTCGTGGTCGCCGCCCAGGGTGCGGCGAAGTACGTCGTTCCATCCCACGTCACCGCGGTTCGCTCGGCTGGGGCGACACGGGGACAGATCTATCGCCATGTCGTCCTGCCGGCGACCCTGCCCAGCGTTCTCACCGCGGCCCGGGTATCGGTGGGCCTCGGGATCACCATGCTCTATATCGCCGAGACGAAGCTGGGCCTGCTTCTGGGGCCGAGAGCGGGATTGGGGAGGTTCATCGAGTACTACACGTTCCGGGGCGACATCTCGCTCGCCGGTGTAGTCGGGTTGGCCCTCCTCGGCCTCCTGTTCTATGCCGTGCTCGAACTGCTGGAGCGGTTTTTCTGCCGCTGGAAATTCGTGGGGGCGCGAGGTGGAGCTTAGGCGCGTCCTGTTTGTTCACAACCCACGTCCAGGAGCGGCGACGGCGGCGGAACGAGGCCGTGCGTGGTGCAGGGCGAAGGGGATCGACGCCGAGATCTACGCGCAAGGCGCGCCGGTCCCGGACAGCGTCGACCTCGTTGTCGCCGTGGGGGGCGATGGAACCCTCCTCTGGGCAGCAAGGCTTGTGTACCCTCGCGAGGTTCCGGTTCTCGGGGTGAACGCGGGGGGGCTGTGGTTCCTC
Source organism: Thermotoga sp. (assembly GCA_020724765.1). Classification (GTDB taxonomy): domain Bacteria; phylum Bipolaricaulota; class Bipolaricaulia; order Bipolaricaulales; family Bipolaricaulaceae; genus Bipolaricaulis. Next base: position 18,977 of record DYGJ01000026.1, read on the forward strand.
G
>DYGJ01000027.1:0-9536 GCA_020724765.1 Thermotoga sp.
GACGGGGGTGTGCCCTACGCCGATCCAGCAACCGCGTTCTTTGAAAGCGTCTCCGGGTTCACCGGGACCGGCCTCTCGATGTCCCTTCGGCCGGACCTTCTCCCGCGAACGCTCCAATGGTGGAGATCGCTCATGGAGTGGGTGGGAGGAATGGGGGTGATCGTGCTCATGATCACCCTCATCGCGGGACCGGGGATGACCGCGGCCAACCTCTACTTTTCCGAAGCGAGGGGGGAGAAGATCCATCCGTCGGTTCTCTCCACCGTGCGCACGATGTGGTGGATTTTCTTGCTCTACACGTTCCTTGCCGTGGCCGGCCTGTGGGGAGCGGGGATGCCGTTGTGGGACGCCCTCAACCATGCGATGACCGGTGTCGCCACGGGCGGGTTCTCGATCTGGCCGGAGTCCATCGGGCACTATCGCTCTCTCGCCATCGAGCTCGTGACGGTCTTCGTCATGATCGCAGGGGCGATCAGCTTTGTGGTGCACTACCACGCGTTGCAGCACGGACCGCGGACCCTTGTTTCCGACGTTCAAACACGGGCGCTCCTGCTGCTGCTCGCCGGCGGAACGGTCCTTCTCGCGCTCAGCCAGTGGGGTCGGGTGCCGGCGGATGCGGCGTTCCGCAACGGAGCGTTCCAGTTCATCTCGGCCTTGACTTGCACAGGGTTCCAGACGTCGGATCCGGCGATCTTGTCCGATGCGGCGAAGCTGCTTCTCGTTGTGGGGATGGTGATCGGAGGGGCTGCGGGGTCCACCGCGGGGGGGATCAAGGTGATGCGGTTCCTGCTTCTGGTGCGCGGCGCCGGCTGGCAGCTCAAGCGGCTGGCGCGCTCGCCGGATGCGTTGATTCCCCTCCGTCTTGGGAATCAGACCCTGTCGGAATCGGTAGCGTTCCGCCGGCTTGGCGAGGCCGCTGTGCTGGCCACGCTGTGGCTGTTCTTCCTCCTCCTGGGAACGCTCCTTCTCGCCTGGTTCGTCTCCCCCGACGCGCGGCTGATCGATCTCCTGTTCGAGGTCGCCTCGGCGCAGGGAAACGTCGGGCTGTCGGTGGGGATCACCCGCCCCACCATGCCGACGGCGGCCAAGCTCATCCTCAGCTTCAACATGTGGGTGGGCCGGTTGGAGATCATCCCTGTGCTGATGCTCCTCCGAGGGCTCATCTTCGTTCGGGACTGAACGAATGCCCCAACTGTTCGGGACGGATGGGGTGCGGGGCGTGGCCGGTGTGGACCTCACCGCGGAGCTGGCGCGACGAATGGGAAGGGCTGCCGGCCGGGCGCTCGGGGCGCGCACCGCGTTCCTCGCCCGCGACACGCGGGTCTCCGGCCCCGAGCTGGAGCGAGCGTGTGCGATGGGCCTCGCTGACGCTGGGGTGGACGTGATGTGCGCTGGGGTCCTGCCTTCGCCGGCGGTGTCGGTTCTTGTCCGCCGCCAGGGATACGACCTCGGGGCAGTGGTCTCGGCTTCCCACAACCCGCCCCAGGACAACGGGATCAAGTTTTACGATCGGCAGGGACAAAAGCTGTCTTCTGAGGAGGAAGAGGCGGTGGAGGCATGCTTCCACAGCCCGGCGCCGATCGGGCGTCGCGGGCGGATCGCTCCCTTGCCGGACGCAGGGGAAGCGTACCGCGCTTTTCTGCAGGCCGCGGTCCCGGGTCTCTCCCTCACCGGGATGCGGATCGCGCTCGACTGCGCCTACGGCGCGACGGCCGGGATCGCCCCGGATCTGTTCAACGACCTCGGGGCGAAGCTGACCCTTGTTGGAGCAGATCCGGATGGGGAACGCATCAACGCGACCGGCGCCGCCGCCCTCGCTCCGCTGCAGCAGGTGGTGCAGGAGGAGAAAGCCGACCTAGGGATCGCGTTCGATGGCGATGGCGACCGGGTCATGTGTGTGGATGATCACGGGCAGGTTGTGGAAGGGGATCGGTTGATCGCCGCCGTGGCCCCCCTCCTGTGGGGCTGGCGGGAGCTCGCGTCGCCGGCCGTGGTGCTCACCGTGCTCGCGAACGCGGGTGCTGAACGCCACCTTCTCGAACGGGGGTTCCGCGTCCTCCGCGTCCCCGTGGGAGACCGCAGCGTGTCGCTGGCAATGCGCGGGGAGCGGATCGAACTGGGGGGCGAACCCTCCGGGCACATCGTGTTCGGTCGCCATGCACCAACCGGAGACGGGATCCTCACCGCCCTCCTCGTGCTGCAAACCTTGCGGCGGGCGGGGGTATCCCTGGGGCAACTCGTGGCCCCGGTTCCCGTTCATCCCCAGGTGCGGGACGACATTCCGGTATGGGACCGGGACGCGGCGCTGGGCAGCCCGGGCGTGCAGAAGGCGATCGGGGAAGCTGAGCGGGAACTGGTCGGCCGAGGTCGGCTCATCGTCCGCCCTTCGGGCACCCAGCCGGTGGTCCGGGTGTTCGCGGAAGGGCCGGACGAGGCCGCGCTACGCCGCGCTGTGGCCATGGTGACCAGGGCGCTGGACCGGTTCCGCGGCGTGCCGTTTGCGCGGAGCTCATCCGCTCATACCCGGGCCGTCCTTTCCGCGCTCGGGGTGACCTTTCTGTGGTCCACCTCGTGGGTGCTGATCAAGATCGGCCTCCGCGACATTCCCCCGCTTGCGTTCGCCGGGCTTCGCTACGGGATGGCCGCTGTCTGTCTGGTCGGGATCGTCAGCTTCCGCCGGGCCGGGCTCCCGCACCTGTCCCGGCGAGCGTGGGCTGAACTGGTGGGACTGGGGGTCTTGTTTTACGCTGTGACCCAGGGGGCGCAGTTCGTGGCCCTGTCCCTCCTCCCCGCGGCCACCCTCAACCTCATTCTGGGGCTTTCTCCTCTCACCGTGGCTCTCCTCGGTGCGCGGCTCCTCGGCGAGCGACCGACAGGCGGTCAGTGGCTCGGCATCGTCATCGCCTTCGTCGGAACGGGGACCTACTTCTACCCGTTGCAGCTCGCCTCGGCGCAGGCGGTGGGGCTGGGTGTGGGAGCTCTGGGCCTGCTGGCCAACGCCCTCTCCTCGGTCCTCGGTCGGCACGTGAATCGGCGGGGCGACCTTTCACCCCTCATGGTGACGACGATCAGCATGGGAATCGGGAGCATTCTGCTGCTGGGCGTCGGTATTCCGATCCAGGGGCTTCCCCCGTTGGGCGCCGTCCACTGGGCGATCGTGGGCTGGCTCGCCGTGGTGAACACGGCGGTGGCGTTCACCCTCTGGAACTACAGCTTGCGAACCCTGCCCGCAAGCGAATCGAGCGTGATCAACAACACGATGCTCATCCAGATCCCGATCCTCGCCTGGGTCGCCCTCGGAGAGAGGCTCGCCGGCCGGGAAATCGTCGGCCTAGCCCTGGCCGGAGTGGGAATGCTCCTCGTCCAACTCTGCATCCCCCGGCCTACCCCCACCGTTCGAAGCCGCGTTGGGTGAAGGGATCCCCCGCCGTTGCCGCTGGATCGGGGCGTCAGAAATCCAGCTTCAGTCGGGGCTCCCGCACCGCCCGTGCTTCGTCGAGCCGGCGCACCGGGGTCTCATGGGGTGCCTCTCGGAGCAGCTCCGGGTGCTCCCGGGCCTCTGCCGCGATGGAGAGCAGCGCCTCGGCGAATGTATCGAGGGTCTCCCGCGGCTCGGTCTCGGTGGGCTCGATCATCAGGGCTTCCTTGACGATGAGCGGGAAGTAGATCGTCGGGGGGTGGAATCCGTAATCGATCAGCCGTTTCGCGACGTCGAGCGTGCGCACTCCGTTTCCCATGCCTTCGCCGGACAGGACGAACTCGTGCTTGGCGAGTTGGTCGTAGGGAAGCTTGTACGCGCCCTTGAGCTTGGCCTTGAGGTAGTTCGCAGCGAGCACGGCGCCGCCTGAAACCGCGCGCATTCCCTCGTCTCCGAGGGAGAGGATGTAGGCGAGGGCCTTCACGATGACAAGAACGTTCCCAAAGTAGGGGTGAACCCGACCGATCGACTTCGGCCTATCCCAGTCTAGATGGTACGTTTCGCCCTTCCGCGCGATCTCCGGAACCGGGAGGTATGGAACCAGCACCTCGGACACGGTCACTGGGCCCGCGCCGGGGCCGCCGCCGCCGTGGGGGGTGGAGAACGTCTTGTGGAGGTTGATGTGGAATACGTCCGCCCCCATGTCCCCCGGCCGGGCCCGGCCGAGGTAGGCGTTGAGGTTCGCGCCGTCGAAGTAACAGAGCCCCCCCGCGTCGTGGACGAGGTCTGTGATCGTGACGATGTCCTCCTCGAAGATCCCCAGGGTGTTGGGCACGGTGAGCATGATCCCCGCGACGTCGGAACCGAGGGCGCCTCGGAGGGCGTCCAGATTCACCATCCCTCGCCGGTCAGAGGGGATGGAGACGACCGTGAACCCGACCATCGCTGCGGATGCGGGGTTGGTGCCGTGGGCGGAGTCGGGGAGGAGGATCTTCGTCCGCCTACCCAACTCGCCGCGGTCCTCGAGCCACCGCTTGATGAGGAACATCCCCGTGAGTTCGCCATGGGCACCGGCTGCGGGCTGGAGGGTGATCCCGGGCATTCCGGTGATTCCCTTCAGGTGCTCAGCCGTCTCCCACAGGAGCGCGAGCGCGCCCTGGCACGCCTCGGGAGGGAGAAGGGGATGAAGGTCGGCGAACCCGGGCAACCGGGCGAGGTCTTCGTGGAGCTTGGGGTTGTGCTTCATCGTGCACGAACCCAGGGGATAGAAGCCCGTGTCCACTCCGTAGTTCATCCGGGAGAGGGCGGTGTAGTGCCGGACGAGTTCGGGCTGCGACACCTCGGGCAGACGGGGTCCGTCTCGTCGCCGCAGATCCGCGGGGATCGCGCCGAGAAGGCCTTGTTCCACCTTGCCCAACTGAGGCAGCGCCACGGCCTGGCGGCCGGGAGCGCCGTGGTCGTAGATTGTGCTCATTTCCCCTCCAGTGCGACCACAAACCGGTCCAGTTCCTCCGGAGTGCGCTTCTCGGTTACGGCCACGATGAACCCATCGTGAACCCCGAGCGGGTGGAGGAAGCTTGGCGGGAGGACGGCAATTCCTGCCCGACGGAGCCGCCCCACCGCGGCCTCAGGATCGTTGCAGCGGACGATGAACTCGTGGAAGAACGGCCCGTCAAACGCGACATCGTACCCGGGGAGATCCGCCAACCGTTCCGCGAGGGCATGGGCCTTCTCCCATGACAGGAGCGCCACCCGCCGCAGCCCATCCGGCCCCAGGGCGGCGAGGTACACGGTGGCGGCGAGGGCGCACAGGGCGGAGTTGGTGCAGATGTTCGACGTCGCCCCCTCGCGCCGGATGTGCTGCTCCCGGGTCTGGAACGTCATCACGTACCCCGTCTTCCCGTCCACATCCCGGGTCTGACCCGATACCCGTCCCGGCATCCGCCGCAGGTGGTCCATCCGCGTGGCGAAGAACCCGAGGAGGGGCCCCCCGAACGAAAGGGGGTTCCCCAGGGGCTGCCCCTCCCCCACCACCACGTCTGCTCCGAACGAGCCTGGCGGCTCGATCACCGCCAGGGGGATCGGGTTCGCGTACGCAATGAGGAACGTCTTCCTTAGGCAGTCCTTCAGCCCCGTGAGGTCCTCGAGGATCCCGAACCCGTTCGGCTGCTGGACGATGAGGGCGCACGTCCCGTCGGGGACACCGTCGAGGGCGAGTCGGCCTGCCTCCGTGTAGGGCACGTCGCGGAGCGCAAGGCCCGCTCCCCAGGCGTACGTGGCGAGGACCTCGCGGAGGCGGGGGTGGAGCGAGCTAGGGACGAGCACGACTTTCCCTCTCGTGGTCCGATGGGCCATCAGCACGGCCTCGGCGAGGGCGGTCGCCCCGTCGTACATCGAGGCGTTGGCCACCTCCATCCCCGTCAGCTCACAGATCATCGTCTGGTACTCGAACATCCAGGTGAGGGTTCCCTGGGAGACCTCGGGCTGGTACGGGGTGTAGGCGGTGAAGAACTCGGAGCGGGAAAGGATGTGCCCGACCACGGACGGGATGAAGTGGTCGTACAGCCCGCCGCCGAGAAACGGGATCAGCCCGCGGCCGGTGGAACGCTCGGCGAGGCCAGTTAGGTGCTGATGTACAGCCAGGTCATCATGGGGGGCCAGGCCGAGGGGCCTGTTCCAACCCTGCACTTCGGCGGGGATGTCCGAGAACAGAGCCTCCACATCCGAAACGCCGATCGTGTCCAGCATGCTCCGGATGTCGCTCGGAGTATGGGGCAGGTAGGGGTTCATCCGCCGCTCGCCACGAACGCCTCGTACGCCGCAGCGTCGAGGAGCGCACCCGCCTCAGTGGGCGTGCTGATCCGCATCGTGAACAGCCACCCTTGGCCGTGGGGATCCTTGTTCACGAGATCCGGGGAGCCGGAGAGGGCCGCGTTCGCTTCCAGCACTTCCCCGCTGAGAGGGGCCCCCACTTCCCCCACCGCTTTCACCGACTCCACGCTCGCCACGAGGTCCCTTTGCTGTACTACCTTCCCTGCCGGAGGGAGCTCCACGAACACGATGTCCCCCAGTTGCTTCTGGGCGTGATCGGTGATCCCCACCCACGCCTTGTCCCCTTCCAGGCGGACCCACTCGTGATCCTTCGTGTACTTCAGCTCTTTTGGGATCAACATTCCTCCTTCTTAGAACGGCACGACCTGTCCCTGCTGGGCCGGGGAGTGGAACGTGGCCGAGCTCTTGTGGAACATCAGCCGGAACTTGCCCAGCGGGCCGTTTCTCTGCTTGGCGACGATGACCTCGGTCTCCGCCACTGGGCCGGTCTGATCGGGATCGTCGTAGTAGTCGGGGCGGTAGATGAACACCACGAGATCAGCATCCTGTTCGATGGCTCCCGACTCGCGGAGGTCGGAGAGCTGGGGGCGCTTGGATTCCCTCCGTTCCACAGCCCGGTTGAGCTGCGAACAGGAGATCACCGGAACCGCGAGTTCGCGGGCGAGGGCCTTCAACGCCCGCGAGATGTAGGCGATCTGCTGCTCTCGCACGTCGCTCTTGATCCCGGCGTCCACAAGCTGAAGGTAGTCTACCACCACGAGGTCCAGGCCGTCGTACCGCTTCATCATCTGCCGCGCCTTAGCCTTGATGGACAAAACCGATGCCGTGGATGCGTCGTCAACGAGGATCACCGCCTCGTGGAGCCTGCCCGCAGCCTCGGCGATGAGACCCCACTTCGACGCCGGCAGGTACCCATCGCGCAGCCGTTGCAGGTCCACTTGGGCCTCCGCGCACAGGAGGCGTTCCAGGATCTGCTCCTTCGTCATCTCGAGCGAGAACAGGCCCACCTTCTTCTTCTCGACGACGGCGGCGTGGCGGATGACCCCCAGGGCGAGCGAGGACTTGCCCGTGCCGGGTCGGCCGGCGAGCACAATCAGATCGGAGCGTCGGAATCCGGACGTCAGCGCGTCGAACTCCTCGAATCCGGTGGACAATGCAGACACCGGGCGGCGGTGGGGGTCTTTGTGGACCTCCATCAGCATCTCAAGGTGCCCCTCCAAGAAGTCCCGTATGGGGTAGAAGCTGGGGGCCGAGCGGCGCTCGGCGATCGCGAACACCGCCTCCTCGGCCCGATCCATCACCCCTTCCAGCGGGAGGTCCTCCTGATGGGCGAGCTCGGACACCCGCCCTCCGGCGTCGATGAGCCAGCGTCGGAGGGCCTTGTCTTCGATGATCCCCGCGTAGTGGTCCACCGCGGTGATCGTGGTAACCTGGCCGATCAGCTCGGCGAGGTAGCTGCGGCCCCCGGCCTTGGTGAGCTGCCCCTTTTCCTCGAGTCGGTTCGCCACCGCCACCACGTCGGCATGCTCGCCCTGCTCGAACAGGTCGAGAGCGGTGCGGTAGATGATCTGATGGGCTCGGAAGTAGAAGTGCTCGGGTTTGAGACGGTCGGCCAGCGTGGGGACGACCTCTTCCGGTTCCAACAGGGCTGCCCCCAGGACGAGCTGCTCTGCCTCCTGGTTGCGCGGAATGTGGAGGATCCCCTCGTCTCCTCGGTCGGCCACGGGACGATCTTACCCCTCCATGGAAGACCCCTGCCAGCCCCCGACGTGCGTTGCCCAGCCTGATTGCCCAGCCTGAATGGGGGGGCTATACTTGGTTGGATACTCACGACCTAGAAAGGCGGAAGGAGGAGGTAGTTTGCCAGTTCTCTCAATGAAGGATCTCCTGGAAGCCGGGGTTCACTTCGGGCATCGCACCCGGAAGTGGAACCCGAAGATGGCTCGCTTCATCTACACTGAACGGAAGGGCATTCACATCATTGACCTTGGACAGACCCTCGACCTGTTCGAGCGAGCGTACGATTTCGTGCGGAGCCAGGCGGCGGCGGGCAAGCCCGCGCTGTTCGTGGGGACGAAGCGTCAGGTCCAGCCGACGATTGAAGAGGAAGCCAAGCGGTGCGGAAGCCCCTACACGAACCAGCGTTGGATCGGGGGGTGCCTCACCAACTTTGACGTGATCCGCCACCGCATCCTGCACATGCTTGAGCTGGAAAGGAATTTCGCCGAAGGGAAGTACGAGCGCCTTCCGCTCAAGGAGCGGGTCAAGCTCGAGAAGGAGCTCAACTATCTTCGCCGAAACCTCGATGGACTGCGGAACATGGACCGGTTGCCCGGCGTCGTGTACCTTATCGACCCCACCGTCGAGATCCACGCCGTGCGGGAAGCGAACCTCCTTGGGATCCCCATCGTCGCCATTTGTGACACCGACTCCGACCCGGACACGGTGGATTACCCCATTCCCGGAAACGACGACGCGATCAAGTCTACACGCCTCATCACCGCGCGAATCGCCGATGCCGTGATCGAGGGAAGGGAAGGGCTGCAGACCGTGGAGTCAGTGCCCGCCGAACCCGGCGAACCCGAGACCATGCCGAAGCCCGAGATCCTGAACGTGGAGACAGAGACCCGCCTCATGGAGATGTGGGAGGAGCTGACTGGCGAAGAAGGGAAGGACTGATGACGGACGTGAACCTGGAGTTGGTGAAGCGCCTCCGCGCCGACACCGGAATCGGAATCGTCGACTGCAAAGAAGCTCTCGCCAAGGCGGGGGGGGACCTGGAGAAGGCGAAGGTGCTGCTGCGTTTAGAGGGGAAGCAGTTCCTGGCAAGCCAGTCCCGTGAGGCGAACGAGGGACGGATCGAGGCCTACGTTCACCATTCGGGCAAGGTGGGGGTTCTGCTTGAGGTGAACACCTCGACCGACTTTGCCGCGAACTCCGAGGCGTTTCGCGAGTTCATCCGCAACGTGGCGATGCAGATTGCAGCTGCCAAACCACGCTGGGTAAGCCCGGAGGGGGTTCCTGCCGAGGCCGTCGCCGAAGAGCGGGAGGTCCAACGCAAGCAGGCGGAGAAGGAGGGAAAGCCTCCTCAGATCGTGGACAAGATCGTGGAGGGCCGCCTCCAGAAGTTCTACGAAGAGAACTGCCTTGTGAAGCAGTCCTATGTGCGCGATCCAGGGCTGAAGATTGAGGATCTCCTCGCTGACCTCGGGGCCAAGCTTGGAGAGCCCGTTGTCGTCCGCAGGTTCGTGCGGTTCGAGGTGGGCGCGGGGTGAAGCTGCGCTTC
>DYGJ01000027.1:9546-18653 GCA_020724765.1 Thermotoga sp.
CGGCGAACTCCTCGCCGGGGCCGGTGGCCCCCTCGACGCAGGGGGCCTGCGTTTTTGTGCCCAGGAGATCTGTGCTGCATGCGGGGCGGGGGCACGGATCGGCGTGGTTGTCGGGGGCGGCAACCTTGCCCGTGGTTCGGCCCTCTCTCATCTCCCTTCCACAGCTGGCCACGCCATCGGGATGCTCGGCACGGTGATGAACGGGATCGCCTTGCGCGAAGCGCTGGGTGAACAAGGGATCTCATCGCTTCTCATGTCCGCTCTTCCCCTCCCGGGGACAGCCGGAGCGGTGGACCCCTGGCAAGCGCGGGCGGCACTCGAGGCGGGCCAGGTCGTTCTGTTCGCGGGGGGAACAGGGAGCCCGTTCGTGACCACGGACACCGCTGCCGTGATCCGGGCCTTGACGGTGGAGGCGGACGCCGTGCTCAAGGGATCGAAGGTAGACGGGGTCTACGAAGCAGATCCCGTGCAGGAGCCCACGGCTCAGCCCATCCCGCGGTTGACTCACCGGGAGTACCTGGCCCGCGGGCTGCGGGTGATGGACGGGGCGGCGGTGGCCATCGCCGGTGAGCACGGGCTGCCAATCGTCGTGTTCCGGGCTGCCAAGGAGGGGGCGCTGCTGGCCGCCCTTCGCGGCGAGACCGGGTCCGTCATCGCCTAGAAGAGCGGTCTCAGCCCAACAGGGCCAGCAGGACGCCCGCCGCCACGGCTGACCCCAGCACCCCCGCGACGTTGGGGCCCATGGCGTGCATGAGGAGGGCGTTGTGCGGGTTCGCCTCGAGCCCGAGACGGTTCACCACGCGCGCCGCCATCGGTACCGCGGACACCCCAGCTGCCCCGATGAGGGGGTTCACCTGGCTTCCCCATCGTCCCAGCAGCTTCGCCATCAGCACTCCCGACGCAGTACCCACAGCAAACGCGAGGAGCCCGAGCACGAGGATCCCCAGCGTCTCCACCCGCAGGAACAGGTCTGCGGAGAGTTTCGACCCCACGCTCAGTCCGAGGAAGATCGTCACGATGTTGATGAGTTCGTTCTGAGCCGTTCGCGACAGCCGCTCGACCACACCGGACTCCTTGAGGAGGTTCCCGAACATGAGCATTCCCACGAGGGGCGTGGCTGCGGGGAGGAGGAGGGCGCACAGGCCGAGCACGACGAGCGGGAACAGGATCCGCTCCCGTTTCGACACGGTGCGGAGTTGGTGCATCTCGATCTCCCGTTCGGCCTTGGTCGTCAGGAGACGCATGATCGGGGGCTGAATGAGGGGCACCATTGCCATGTACGAGTAGGCGGCAACCGCGATCGCCCCCAACAGGTGCGGCGAGAGGCGTGACGCGAGGAAGATCGCGGTCGGGCCGTCGGCCCCACCGATGATCCCGATCGCCGCCGCATCGCGCAGGGTGAACCCGAACCCCAGCCACTCGCTCAGGAAGAGCGAGCCGATGAGGGTGGCGAAGATCCCCACCTGTGCTGCCGCTCCGAGGAGGGCTGTCTTCGGGTTGGCGATGAGGGGGCCGAAGTCCGTCATCGCCCCGATCCCCACGAAGATGAGGAGCGGGAACAGCCCAGTCTCGATCCCGAACCCGTACAGGATCCCCAGGAGGCCGTCCGGACCTCCGATCCCGGCCAGGGGGATGTTGGCGAGGACCCCGGCGAATCCGATCGGGAGGAGGAGCGACGGCTCGTACTTCTTCTGGATAGCAACCCAGATCAGGCTCAGACTGACCCCGATCATCACCGCCTGTCCCCAGGTGAGGCTGGCCACTCCCGTCGAGCCGAGGAGATTCCGCAACCCCTCTACGAGGTTCACACCTTCACCGCACCCACGCCACGACCTGCCCGGCCACCACCGGATCTCCGATCGCGACCGTGAGCGCGGTCAAGACCCCGGACACCGGTGACTTGACCTCGTTCTCCATCTTCATCGCTTCGACGACGAGCAGGGTGTCGCCCACCTGGATGGTTTTTCCGATCGATGCGGTCACGCGGACCACGCTGCCCGGAAGAGGAGAATGCACGGGATGGCCCTCGATTCCGCTGGGGGCAGGCGGCGCGGTTGGATCGCTCGGCGTCACCGCGTACGCGTACTGCACCCCGTCCACGATCGCCTGATCTCCCCGCAGGACGACGGTGAACGGTCGGCCGTCGACCCGAACGGTCAGCGACTCCGGGGGAGACTCCTTTTCCACGGGGGGCGTCTCGGTCTTGCGGATCATGACCTTCCCCCGTCCCTGGAGGAACTCCACGCCCTTGGCCCCGCACGCCGCGACGATGAAGATGTTCTCCTCGGTTGTGGGAAGTCCTTCGCGCTCGAGGACTGCCTTCGCAGGCCCAATCCCTTTGGCGGGGTCAGCATCGTTGAGCTCGAGCGGGCTGCGTGTAGTGGGGGCAAGCCCGAGCTGCTGCGAGGCCTGGCGAACAACCTCTGGATCGGGCGGGATCGGTGTGCGGCCGAAGTACCCCAGCACCATCTTGCCGTAGCCGTCGGCAATCTTCTTCCACGGGCCGAGAAGGACGTTGTTGTACGCCTGCTGGAAGTAGAACTGGGACACCGGGGTCACGGACGTGCCGAACCCGCCCCGCCGGACCACCTCGCCCATCGCGGCGATGACCTCCGGCAGGCGATCCAGCGTTCCGTTGTCGCGCATCATCTGAGAGTTCGCGGTCAGAGCCCCTCCGGGCATCGGGGAGAACGGGATGAGCGGCTCCACGGCGCGGGCCTCGGGCGGGACGAAGTAGTTCTTCATGCGCTCCTTGAACGCCTCCTCCACCTCGAGGACTTTTGTGATGTCCAGTTCGAGATCGTAGTTCGTCCCCCGCAGGGCGTGCCACATCGTGACCACGTCCGGCTGACAGGTTCCTCCGGAGACGGGAGCGAGCGACAGGTCGAGGCCATCCGCCCCCGCCTCGAGGGCGGCGAGGTACGCCGCGACGCATGCCCCGGCCGACTCGTGGCTGTGGAACCGGAGGTGGACCTTGGCCCCAAGCATCTCCCGCGCCCGGCGGATCGTCTCGCCGACAAGTTCCGGTGGGGCAGTACCGGATGCGTCCTTGAAGCACAGGGAGTGGAACGGGATCTCCGCATCGAGAATCCTTTTCAGTACAGCAATGTAGAACTCCGGCGTGTGGGCGCCGTCGCACCCGGGAGGGAGCCCCATCATCGTCACCGTGACCTCGTGGCGCAGCCCGGCCTCGACGATGCACTTTCCACTGTAGATGAGGTTGTTGACGTCGTTCAAGGCATCGAAATTGCGGATCGTCGTCATCCCGTGCTTCGCAAACAGCTCGGCGTGAAGACGGATGATGTCGCGAGGCTGGGACTCTAGCCCCACGACGTTGATCCCCCGGGCCAAGGTCTGGAGGTCGGCCTCCGGCCCCGCCGCGAGACGGAACCCGTCCATCACGTCAAATGCGTTCTCGTTTGCGTAGAAGAACGCCGACTGAAAGGATGCTCCTCCTCCGGCCTCGAAATGGGTGAACCCTGCTGCGCGTGCCGCTTCCACCACCGGCAGGAAGTCCTGCGAGCGGACCCGAGATCCATACACGGACTGGAAGCCGTCACGGAACGCGGTCAACATGACCTGCACAACCTTGCGCAACTCTACCTCCTCTGTCGAGCTGGACGCGTTCGCGTAACGGCGACGGCGATGGCTGCCGCCACAAGGGCTTTCTGGCGGTCCCCAACCGAGCTGCCGGCCTCCACAGCCGGAGGTTCCGAGGCGACCCGCGCCAACAGGTGCAGAACGAGGACGAGCAGCCCGAGGAACAGGAACACGACCCCCAGACCGACCACGAGAAGCTGTATGCCTTCGCCGATCACCGGAGGTCCCCCGTCTGAACCACGTGCCGAGCCCCGCGCGGGTCAGCCACCACGAGGGAGAACGACGGGTCGAGGTCCACCGCCAGCCCGCCAACCGTGCCGCGGGGAGTGCACACCGTGACCCTGCTTCCGAGGTGGGGCGACCGGCGGACGACGTCCGCGCGCAGGACGGCCCTCTCGGGAGAGGCCAGCTTCCGCAAGAAATGGGCTGCGACCTCCTCTGCGATCGTGCGGACATCGTAGCTCTGCCCGATGAGCGTGCGGAGGGAGGTCGCGGGTTGGTCAATCCTTTGGAGCTCTCGGTACCCCATGTTCACGTTGACCCCCACCCCGACCGCGGCTCCGACGAACCGATCGCCCACCCAAACAGCTTGCGCCAAGACCCCCCCGATCTTCTCTCTCCCGATAAGCACGTCGTTCGGCCATTTGATCGTGGGCTCGATCCCGAGGTTTTCCAGGACGTCGCACACAGAAACGGCCATGGACAAGGTGAGGAACCCGGCCAGATCGTCCGCAGGGGAGATGCACGGTGGCTTGACCACCCCCGTCATGTACACACTCCCCGGCGGCGAGTGCCAAGATCGCCCGAGGCGCCCCTTCCCGTCGCGTTGGCATTCGGCCAAGACGAACAGGCCATGGGGGAGATCATCGAGTTGGGACACGACGTAACTGTTCGTGGAGTCGACATCATCCAGCCACGCGATGGTGGGCTCAGTCTGAGGAAGGTGCGGGCGGGCAGGCATCGCAGGTCTCATACTACCCAGCAGAGACTGTGTTTCAAGCTGTGCAGGATCAGCACAGCACTCTATGCATCGCAGGTCTGCGTGCACACCCAAGGCAAAGGAGCCACACTGGCCCCTCTGTGGTCCCAAGGGGATTCGAACCCCTGTCTCCGGGATGAGAGCCCGGTATCCTTGACCCCTAGACGATGGGACCCACCTCCCGATTATAGGCCGCTTACGGACCTGCCTCCACCGTGTTCGGCGCGAGCGCGGACGGGAATCGCGAACCTGTAGCTCACTCCTTCCCCCACGTCACGACGGAAACCCCGGGGCTCAGCGAGAACGGGAGTTCGATCTCCGCCCAGTCAACGAGTCTCACGGATTTCAGTTCGACCGTGACCGTTCCCTTGGGGTGCTTGGTCTGATCCACCACCACCTGGACCGTGACCAGCTTCCCAGCGCGGGCTTGGGTTCGGGAGGCTTCGACCTTGAACGTCAACTCACCGGTTTCGGGGTCAAGGGTCTCCTCGACGATCCGGTAGGGAGCTTCGGCGATGAGCTTCAGGGATACGTCCTCTAACGTGAGAGGCGCGGTCGGCGTGTACCTGAACACGCCTTGGAACGTGCCCACCGTCTCGCCGTCGGTGGAGACCTCCACCTTCGAGTCCACCGACTGGAGCTGGATCTTGGGCTGTCCGAAGAAGATCGCCTTTGTGGGAAGGGCTTCCTGCACGCCGGAGAACTTCGTGAGCGCGGTAGGCAGGTACAACCAGTCGAACGGCAAGGCCTCCTCGACCTTCACCCGGTGGGCGAGGAGGAGGCTCCCTCCGAGCGGCATCTTCCCGCCCAAAACGAGGGTAGTGACGAGGGACAGCGACCCATTGTCAAGAACGAGGATCGGCTTGCCGTCGGGAGCAACGAGGTCAAGCTTGCCGAGGGCCGTCGCGTACCCGAGGAAGTTGCCACGGGTGTCGGAGAGGTCAACCCCTGTGATCTGGGACGAGACCGTCCCCTTGGAGACCAGCTCAAGATGATCCACACGAATCGGGGTGTGGTTGCGGTCGTTGTCGGTCAGGGTGAGGGTGGAGTAGGTGAGGGACGACGGTACGGTGGTGAACACCCGCCCAGCGTCGGGGACGTTGAGCACAACCTGTTCGAACCCGGCTGCGACCACCTGGTCTGGAATCGGATCGGAGAAGGTGAACGCCTGCTCCTGGGGTCCCTGTTTCCCCTCGCGAACGGTGATCCTCCACGTGGGAGCAACGGTCGCAGGGTCCTTGGGGAGGAACGTTGTCGGAACTGTCACCCACAGACGCACGGGCCCTGGCCGCACCTCGTTGAACGTGTCGAAGGCCACGAACGCCGGCTCGGGGAGCGTCACGTTTACCCCGGCCGGGACTTCGATCCGCGTCACGCCGTTGTTGATGTCCACGGTCCAGATGAGATCACGCGGACCGTCGACACGCACCGCGACCACGTACAGCTCGTGGGTGTTCACGTCCTCGGTGTCCCACACCTCGGCCTCGGCGACGAGGAATACGTCCCCGGGGTTGAGCACACCGCCTTCCGGACCAGGGAGGCCCTGGGCACCAAAGCTTCCCTCGACCACAAACGTTTCGGGAACGCCGTCGGTGAGATCGATCATCCCCCCTTCCTTGCCCTCCGACCACCACAGCCGGATTCGGGGCTGGATCGTGTGTCCGTGAACGATGCGGTCGGTGACCTTGACCCAGATCTCGAGCCAGGCCTCGCCGTCGTCGGGGATCATCCGCGCCTCAGCTGGACGGGAAAGGAGGACTTCCGCGATCGGGAACCCTGGCCAACGGCCGAACACCGTCTTCTGGCCAGCGATCTCGATCCGCAGCTCGACCCACTCGATCTCGGCGGCGGTTGCTGTCCCCACGTTGTCGATTTGAAGTCGGGTGAAGTACACGGGATCTCGGTCGCCCGCGTCGTTGTCGCGAAGCAGCGCACGCATCACGAGGCCGGTGTCGGTGGGGTTGAACGGCTTGTTCCCGTAACCAAGATCGCGGTACTCCTCGATCTGCCCGAACGCACCTACGCCCAGGATCAAGATAGCCGCGAACATCACGAGTTTGCGCATGATCGCCTCCTTGGCTCACCGATGATACCGTGCGAAGGAGGCGACGGTTAGAACGGCCAGATGAGAGGGACGAGCAGGATCACTACGCCGTAGGAGATCGCGGTGAGAAGCCCTCCTACCACGAGGTAGTCGGTGAACCGATAGCCTGCGGTGAGGACAAGGGTGTTGGGAGGAGTCGCCACCGGCGTGGCGAACCCGGCGGCGCACGTCGCGGCGAGGGCCATCATCATTGGGTATGGGGATACGCCCATCTGTTGGCTCAAGAAGAGGGCGATTGGGGCAAGCATCGCGGTGACAGCAGTGTTTGACGTGACCTGCGTCAGGACGAGCCCCAGCCCGCTCACGGCGGCGAGCACGGTGAACGGGGACACGGAGGGACCCAGCGACTGGAGGACGAGGTCAGCAAGAAGCCTTCCCCCTCCGCTCTTGTCGAGGGCGGCGGCGATCCCCATCGAGCCAGCGAGGACGAACACGGTGTTCCAGTCCATCCGCCGGTAGGCAGCGACGTCGGATATGCATCCCGTGGCGATCACCAGCACCGCTCCCAGCATCGCGGTCAGCCCGACGGGGATCGTCCCGCTGGCGAACAGGCCCACGCAGAGGAGCATCACCCCAGACGTGATCACGATCTTGCGCTTGTTGCGGGGTGGCAACGTCGCTCCGTTCCCCGCTATCCACGCCGCGGCGATCCCCGGTTGTCGCCGTGCCATCACCCGCTGCGTCACGGGATAGCCAAACAGAAGCGAGTAGACAAGGAGGATGAGGAGCACGGGTGCTCCGACCCAGGCGAACTCGAAGAACCCGAACGGGCGGAATCCTGATCTCTCCAGCACTCCCTGCACGATGAGCGGGGGGGTGGAGCCGACGAGGGTCATCATTCCCCCCGCGCTGGTGGCGAAGGCAATCAGCATCAGGACGTTCCCGGGTCGGATTCGACCGCCGGAGGAGGCGGTCATCCCCATGATCACCGGGATGAACATCGCAGTGACGGTGGTGTTGTTGAGGAACGCGGAGAGGACTCCCGCCACGAGGATCGCCACCCAGAGGAGGCTGCGCTCGCTCGCCCCGGCCCGCTTGAGGAGGGCTTCGCCGAGAAGCTGCGACGCCCCGCTCTCCACGAGCGCCGCCCCGACCACCACCATCCCTCCTACGAGGAACACCACGTCTGAGGCAAACCCGCTGAACGCCACGGGGAACTCCACTACCCCCAGGAGGGCCATTGCCACGCATGCCCCGACCGCGGTGACCCCGAGGGGAATCCACTCTGTGATGTAGAGGAGAAGCGTTACACCTAGGACGACAAGCGAGGCAAGGGCAGGGGTCACGCCCCCCCCTTGGGAAGGGGTCGTGGTAGACACAGCGACTCAGACGAGACGATGGGCAGCATGTTCGGTGCGGGTGGTAGCATACGGGTCCCCTTCGCTCCCCTCAACTGCCAGAGTGTCCGGTCAGCTTGATGTAGAGGCGTTTTGCAGCCGCTTGCTCCGCCTCCTTCTTCGACCTCCCCCGCCCGGTGGCCTCGCCGGCGGGGAGGGAAACCTGTACCGCGAAAACCTTCTTGTGCTCAGGACCTTCCGAGGAGACGACCTCGTACTGGGGGAGTCCTCCAAACCGAGCCTGGCTCAGTTCCTGGAGAAGGGATTTGTAGTCTGGGGAACTCATCGCCGCGTCGGTGGCAATCCGGGTGCGCAGGAGTCCGTCGACCAGACGAAGGGCCGCGTTGTAGCCATGGTGGAGGAACACGGCCCCCACGACGGCCTCGAAGGCAGAGGCAAGCACGGACGGCCGGCTGCGTCCTCCGCTGTCCTCAGCGCCTTTGCCGAGGAAGAGCAGTTGCCCCAGGCCCAACTCTGTCGCCACTTCTGCCAGCATGGGACGGGACACGATCACTGCCCGGACCTTGGACAGGTCTCCCTCATCCCGATCGGGGAAGAGACGGAACAACAGGTCGGCAATTGTCAGGTCGAGGACTGCGTCGCCGAGGAACTCCAAGCGCTCGTTGCTCTCCCCTCCGTGCTCGTTTGCATACGAGTCATGGGTCAGGGCGGCGCGAAGGGCGTCTTCGGGAACCTCTGAGTTCAGCCGAGCGAGTAGAGCAAGCAGAGGGGGATGAGCTAGCATTGTAGCTAGACTTGTCCCGTTCGCGGTGCTGTTCCAGCTGAAATCGGACGCCCCAGGAGTCGTTCGAGCCGGCGGTTGAGCTTGGTGAGCAGGGATTCCTCTGAACCCAGCGGGTCGACGAGCACCGTGATCAGCCCTGCCCGGCGTCCGCCCAGGATGTCGGTGAGCAGCTGGTCACCCACCATCGTCGCCTGATGCGGGTGAACCCCCAGACGATCGAGGGCAACTCTGAACCCTCGCTGCAGCGGCTTGTGTGCCGAGCTAACCAACACGATCCCCCTCTTCCTCAGCCCCTGCGCCAGGAGGTGATCCGGGCCACGGACGAGGTGGTGCTGGACGTCA
>DYGJ01000028.1 GCA_020724765.1 Thermotoga sp.
GGAAGCGTGCCCGCTCGGCAGCCGCGAGCGCCCGACGGAAGTCGGCGATCCCGAACGCTTCGCGATCAATCGGCACGGCGAACAGCCGCACAAGCGGTCCGAGAACAGGATTTCGGAGGAGTCCATGTCGCGCGAGAAACGTAATCCGCCGGAACGGGCCGCAGGCCACGCCCAGAAGGACCGTGTCCCAGTACGAACGATGGGGGGCAACGAGCACCCCACCTCCGCGCAGGTGGTGCCCTCCTCGCACGGACAGCCGGAAGACCACCACCACCACCGGCCAGAACAAGGCCACCAACAGCCCATACGCCACGTCACGGATCCGGTCAGCGAGCCAGACGCGCACGGCGCTCCTCCACGAGCTCCAGCACCGCCGTCAGAACCTCGGCGGGACGCTTCCCCGTTGTGTCCACCACCACCGCATCCGAAGCCTCGCGCAGGGGCGAGTCCGGCCGGGTGGAATCGCGCTCATCCCGCCGTCGAATGCCGGCCAAGATCTCCGCAAACCCTCCACCCTGATCCTCGTGCCGCCGCCGGGCCCGCTCCTCTTCCGTCGCCCAGAGGAAGATCTTCAGCTCAGCGTCAGGGAGGACCACCGTACCGATGTCCCGCCCCTCCATCACCACACTCCCGTTCGCGGCGATTCGCCGTTGGATCTCTACGAGGCGTCGCCGAATCCGGCTGTCCACGGCCACCCGCGACGACATCTCGTCGAGGTCAGGACGGGACAGCACATCCGTCACGTCCTCTCCGCAGAGAGAGACCCGCCCTCCCGCTTCCACGGAGATCTCCATCGATTCCAATGGGATCTGGCGTTGGCGGGCAAGGGCCGCCGCGCGGTACATCGCCCCTGTGGGGACGAACAGGTACCCGAGGGCCTCGGCGAGGGAACGGGCAAGGGTCGTCTTTCCTGCCGCCGCTGGCCCGTCGATGGCGATCCTCATCGCTGGATACGGTATCCCCAGGCACTTGGCGATGCAACGAAGATCTCCCCCGTGAATCGGGAGCGAAGCCGGTCGGCTGCGTCCTCGGCCTCAACGCGGGAGGGGAACGGAGCGAATAGGGCTGATCCAGAACCAGTCATCGCCACCACCCCCGGAGCCACATTGGAGAGGAGGTCGCGGACTCGGCGGAGCTCGGGGTAGAGGTGGACTGCCGCCGACCACAAGTCGTTCGTGAAGGTCATGTTTTCCCGAGCAGACCCACCGAGCCAAGGAGGGGAGAGCGGAAGATGTAGACCGTCGAACGCTCGGTACACCTCCGGCGTTGGGCAACGGAAGCGCGGGACGAGGACGAGGAACGCGGCGGGGAGCGCGACGTCAACCGGGGTGATCTTCTCCCCGATCCCTTCGATCCACGCCGGGCTGGGTCCTAAGAAGAACGGAACGTCGGCCCCGAGGCCCGCCCCAATCCCCTGGAGCTCGCTGAGCGACTTGCCCAAAGAGAAAAGCTCGTTCAGTCCGGCAAGCACCGCCGCAGCGTCGGAGCTCCCCCCTCCGAGGCCGGCTCCGGCAGGGATCTCCTTCTCCAGTTCGATCCTCACCCCCGGCCGCTCCCCAAGCAGGAGGGCCCGCGCGGCGCGGAGGGCGAGGTTGCGCTCCGGAGGCCCGAGGCCGGCCGGGGCGACGAGTGCGATCCCCTGTTCTGCTGGGGTGAGCGTGATCCGGTCCGCGAGGTCCACCGCCGTGACGAGGGACTGGAGTTCGTGGTAGCCATCGGCCCGTCGGCCGACCATCCGCAAGGTCAGGTTGAGCTTGGCGTAGGCGTAGACCCGTAGGTTGTCCATCTACCCAGAGCGATCGTTCTTCCCCTCTCCTCCCCGTGGGAGAGAGAACGGGTGAGGGGGGAGGACAACTCCTCCCCGCACCACCGCCCAGGCGAGGTTCCCCCCGATCCAGTACGGAATCTCCTCGTAGGTGCGAGCGTCCCACGCCACGAGGTCGGCCCGTTTCCCGGGTTCCAGGGACCCGACCTCGTCTTCCAGTCCCACTGCCGCGGCGGCGTTGAGGGTTGTCCCGATGAGAACCTCCGCAGGGCTCATCCCCAGCTTGAGGATGGCAAGCGACATCGCCAGCGGCAGCGACGCGACCGGCGACGAGCCGGGGTTGAAGTCCGTCCCCAGGGCCACGGGCACCCCGGCCGAGATGAGATCGCGCAGCGGGGGGAACAGCTCGCCGAGGACGAACGCCGTCCCCGGGAGGAGCACCGCCACCGTGCCCCCCTGGGCCAAGGCGCGGATCCCCGCCTCCGAGACGTGGAGGAGGTGCTCGGCGGACGTGGCGGAGAGATCGCCGGCGAGCTCGGCTCCACCCACATGGACAAGCTCGTCGGCGTGGACCTTCAGCCCGAGCCCGGCACCCCCTGCCGCGGTGAGGATCGCCCGCGCTTCATCCACGGTGTAGAAGCCCCGGTCGCAGAACACGTCGCAGAACCAGGCCAGGCCGTCCCGCGCCACGGCAGGGATCATCTCCTCGACGAGGAGGCGCACGTACGCGTCCCGGGGGACCTCTGGGGGGAAGGCGTGAGCGCCCATGAACGTCGGGACGAGCGTCAGCGGGAGTTCGTCATCGAGCCGTCGCACCACGCGGAGCATCTTGGCCTCGTCGGCAAGGGTCAGCCCGTACCCGGATTTGACCTCCACCGTGGTGACCCCCTGGGCGAGCATGCGGAGGAGCCTGGGGCGGGCAAGTTGCACCAGCTCGTCCTCGCCCGCCTCGCGCGTGGCGCGGACGGTGGTGAGGATCCCGCCGCCTGTGTACCTTTCCCCCCGCGCCCGGGCGAGGAACTCCTGGACCCGGGAGCCCGCGAACACGGCGTGGGTGTGGGGATCCACAAGCCCGGGAGTCACACACCGGCCCTCCACATCTAGGGCTGGGCCAAGGAACCGAGGCCTGCGCCCCTCTCCCACATCGGTGATCCGCCCATCTCTGACGACCACATACGCGTCCCGAAGCACGGTCAGCTCGCCCTGGGCCGCGCCCCGCCGCGGCTCCTGGCCGAGCGGGGTGGCGAGCTGGCCGATCCCGTACACGAGGAGGTTCATGGAACGAGTATACCCACCGGGTCCGCTACCCTGCGCGAAACCCCGCGGCTATACTGGGCTGCCGTGATCGAGCTCGATGGGCATCTCACGCCGACGGACGCAGAGGCGATCATCCTCGGGGGAACCCCCGTCGCCCTCGCCGCGTCCGCCCGGGCCAAGGTCGAAGCCTCGCACAAGGCGCTCCAGGCGATCCTCGCCCGTAGCGAACCCGTATACGGCGTGAACACCGGGTTCGGGGCCCTCTCTACGGTGCGCATTCCCGAGACGGACCTGGTCCAACTCCAGAGGAACATTGTCCTCTCCCACGCCACCGGGGTCGGCGCTCCTCTTCCCGACGCGATCGTGCGGGGGATGCTCCTGTTTCGCTTGAACTCGTTCCTGCAAGGCGCAAGCGGAGTCCGACCGGAAGTCGTAGACCACCTGGTGGGGATGCTCAACGCCGGGGTGTGTCCGCTGATCCCCGAGCAAGGTTCGGTGGGCTCGTCGGGCGACCTCGTGCCGCTGGCGCACCTCGCCCTTCCGCTGCTGGGGGAAGGCCGGGCCCGGTTCGGGGGCGAGGAGCTTCCCGGCGGAGAGGCCCTCCGCCGGGCGGGACTGACACCGCTGGCCGACTTGGCGCCGAAGGAAGGGCTCGCCCTCCTCAACGGAACCGCGTACATGCTCGCCTGCCTCTTTCTCGCCTGGCTCTGGGGATGGAGATCGCTCCAGACGGCGCTGGGGTTCGCCGCTCTCTCCTTTCAGGCCCTCCGTGGGCGGATGGAAGCCCTGGACGCACGCATCCACGCCCTGCGCCCTCATCCTGGACAGGTCCAGGTCGCGGCGTGGCTGCGGGAGCTCCTCTCCGGCAGCGCGCTCACCGACTCGCACCAGGCCGATGTCCAGGATCCGTACTCGCTGCGCTGCCTCCCCCAGCTCCTCGGTCCGGTGGTCGAGACTCTGTGGGCGGTCGAGGGACGACTGCGGGTAGAGATGAACGCCGCCACGGACAACCCGCTCATCTTTCCCGAGGGGCGCGGAACCGCGCTCGCCGGGGGGAATTTCCACGGGGAGATCCTCGCCTTCGCCGCGGAGTGGCTGGGGATCGCGCTCGCCGAGCTAGGGGCGTCCTGCGAGCGAAGGCTGAGCGTCCTCCTCACCGCGGAGGGGCGGGGCCTCCCGCCGTTCCTCTCCCCGGAACCCGGAACGGGCTCCGGCCTGATGCTCCTCCAGTACACGGCGGCCGCGCTCGCCGCGGAGAACAAGGTCCTCGCCCACCCAGCAGCGGTGGACTCGATCCCCACTTCGGGAGGCAAGGAGGACCACAACGCGATGGGCGGCACATCGGCCTGGAAGACGCTCCGCATCGCGGAGAACGCTCTGTCTCAGGTTGCGTTGGAGGGCGTGGCGGCGCGGTGGGCGGTGGCCCTGGCCGGCGAAGAGGACCTGTCCCCGGCGAGTCGCCCCCTGTACAAGGCCCTGTGTGGGCTCGTACCGCCGCCGGGCGAGGACCGGTACCTCGGCGAGGAGATCGAGCGGGTCCGTCAGGCGATCCGGGATGGGAGGTTGAACCACCATGAACTATAGAACGGGCACCGTCGCTGTGGTCGGCCGGACGAACGTCGGCAAGTCCACGTTCATCAACGCCGTCGTCGGCCGGAAGGTGGTTATCGTCTCCGCCCGCCCCCAAACCACGCGGAACCGCATCCGCTGCATCCTCACCACCCCGGAAGCCCAGGTCGTGTTCGTGGACACGCCGGGCCTCCACCAGCCGGTGAACAAGCTCTCCGCCCGCCTCCAACGGGAGGCACTGCGCTCGCTCGCCGGGCTGGATGCGGTCGCGTACATGGTCGAGCCGAGCGGGCAGGTGGACTCCTACGACGCCCTGATGCTGTCCCGCATTCAGACGCTGCCCTGCCCCAAGGTCCTCCTCGTGAACAAGAGCGACCAGGCGCGGGGAAACGCCCTCCCCGAGACCCTCCTCTCCTACGATCGGCTGGAGATGTTCTCGGACATCGTGCCGGTCTCCTCGACCAAGGGCACCAACCTTGACCGGGCCCTCGCCGTGATCATCGGCCACCTTCCGGAGGGCACGCCCGCCTACGAAGAGGGAGTGTCCACCGACCGCCCGCTCGCGTTCGTCGCCGCGGAAACCGTGCGCGAGAAGGTGTACGCGGAGACCTACCAGGAGCTCCCGTACGCGACCGCGGTCACCATCGAGGAGATCGAGGAGCGAGCCGATCCGCCGCTCACGTCGATCTACGCCACGGTGGTCGTGGCCAAGGAGTCGCAGAAGGCGATCGTCATCGGGAGCCGCGGCGCGAAGCTGAAGGAGATCGGGACCCAAGCCCGGGTGGACTTGGAGAACCTCCTCGGCCACAAGGTGTTCCTCTCCCTTCACGTGAAGGTGAAGCCTAAGTGGACGGAGGACGAGGCCGAGGTCGCCCGCCTCACCGGCGACTGAAGCGCAGGCAACGCGTCCGCGGAACCTTCAGCCACGTACGCATCGCAGTGTGTGGCGTCGGGCTTCATGCCCGACGGCCTTTCGTCGGACACAGGGTCCGACGCTACGAAACCTCATCACGCTCGTTGCAGACCTGTCAGCAGGCAAGCTGCGATGTAGGTCCGCGGACACCGGGTTCTCCAAGGCGTCGACTGGGGTAAGATCGGCCCCGTGTGTAAGGAGAACGGATATGGAAGAGCCCCGTGACTTCATCCGCGAGATCATCCGCGACGACCTCCAGACGGGGAGGTTCGACCGGGTGCACACCCGGTTTCCCCCCGAGCCGAACGCCTACCTCCACATCGGCCACGCCCAGGCGATCCTCCTCAGCTACGGGATCGCCCAGGAGTTCGGAGGGAAGTTCAACCTCCGGTTCGACGACACGAACCCGGAGAAGGAGAGCCTCGAGTACGTGGAGGCGATCAAGCACGACGCCCGCTGGCTGGGGGCGGACTGGGAGGACCGCGAGCTCTACGCCTCCGACTACTTCGAGCAGCTCTACCTGTGGGCCGAGGAACTCATCCGCAACGGCGTGGCCTACGTGTGCGACCTGTCCCCGGAGGAGCTGAGCCGGACCCGCGGCCAGCCGATCCGCGACGGGGACCGCGTGATCACCCCCCCGGGCGTGGAGAGCCCGTACCGAAAACGGTCCGTTGCGGAGAACCTCGACCTGTTCCGCCGGATGCGGGCCGGCGAGTTCCCCACCGGGGCCAAGACGCTGCGGGCCAGGATCGACATGGCCCACCCCAACCTCAACATGCGCGACCCGGTCATGTACCGGATCCTCCACGCCTCCCACCACCGCACCGGTGATGCGTGGTGCATCTACCCGAGCTACGACTGGACGCACGGGCAATCCGACTCGATCGAGGGGATCACCCACTCCATTTGCACGCTGGAGTTCGAGAACCACCGGCCGCTGTACGACTGGTTCCTCGACCAGCTCGGCGTGCACCATCCCCGGCAGATCGAGTTCGCCCGCCTCAACCTGACCTACACCATGACGAGCAAGCGGCGCCTGCTCCGCCTCGTCGAGGAGGGGCACGCCCGAGGGCTCGACGACCCCCGGGTGCCGACGATCGCCGGTGTTCGGCGGCGCGGGTACACACCGGAAGCGATCACCGACTTCGTCCGCCGGATCGGCGTCTCCAAGTCGGAGAGCGTCCGCGAGATCGAGCTTCTCGAACACTGCCTGCGGGATGACCTGAACAGGCGCGCCCCGCGGCGGATGGCGGTCCTGGAGCCGTTGAGGCTCGTGATCACGAACTACCCGGAGGGACAGGTCGAGGAGTTCGAGGCGATCAACAACCCCGAGGACCCGGCGTACGGAACGCGGAGGGTCCCGTTCTCCCGGGAGATTTGGATCGAGCGGGAGGACTTCATGGAGAGCCCCGTGTCCGGGTTCTTCCGCCTCGCGCCGGGGCGGGAGGTGCGCCTACGCTACGCGTACCTCGTCACCTGCACCGAGGTCGTGAAAGACGCCTCCGGCCATGTGGTCGAGGTCCGTTGCACCTACGACCCGGCGACGCGGGGCGGCGACGCCCCGGACGGCCGGAAGGTGAAGGCCACCCTACATTGGGTGTCCGCCGCCCACGCCGTGAACGGCGAGGTCCGGCTCTACGACCGGCTGTTCACCGTCTCCGATCCCCTCGACGTCCCCGAGGGGGAGGACTGGAGCGCCAACGTGAACCCGAATTCCCTCGTCGTGCTCACGGGCTGCAAGGTCGAACCCTCCCTGGCTGCTGTGGAACCGGGCGAGCGGTTCCAGTTCGAGCGCAAGGGCTACGTCTGCGTGGACCCGGACACGGTGTCCGGCGCGCCCGTGTTCAACCGCACCGCCACCCTCCGCGACACCTGGGCCAAGGTTCAGGGACGGGCTCAAGGCCGCGCGTAGCGAGGTCCAGGATCCCTGACAGAGACCGCAGGACCCACGGTGTCCCGCAGCCAGGCCTGGGGTGTCCGGTGGTCCATGCGCTTGCCCCGCAGGTGTTGGCGGTGACCGGGCTGTACCACGCGGCAGGGGAGCCGTTCACCGTGAACGCGGGGATGGTCCTGACGTCCACAACGATCGTGTGGATCGACGCGGGGATGACCCGTGCCTCCGCCGCGTTCCTGGCGAAGACGGCCCACAGCAGGAAGACAGTCCAAGACAAGGCGTTGCTCGTGCTGACCCATCACCACTCCGACCACGTCTTCGGCATGCGCATCATGAAGGAACACGGGGCAACCGTGCTCGCCCACCGCGAAGCGAGGCCCTTCCTAGAGGGAGACACAGGGAACTACAGGGCGTTCATCGCAGACCAGTACGGGATGCCCCCGCAAGAGGCAGACCAGCTCCTGGGCGACGTGCAGCTCAGCGTCCCCGACGTTCTCATCGAGGAAGACACGACGCTGGGAAGCGGCGATGACGAGATCCAGATCCTCGTGACGCCCGGCCACGTCTCGAGCGAGCTCGTGGTCTTCCATCCCCCGTCCGGGACCCTGTTCGCGGGCGACGCGGCGTACGCGGACGGCCCTCCCGCGACGCGGTTCGGCGGCCCCGCCGAGTGGCGGGAGTGGATCGGTCATCTCCGCCGACTCCAGCGTCTCGCCATCCGCCACGTGGTCCCGGGACACGGCCCGATCTCCCCCAAGACAGTGCTGGAGGACAACGCTCGGCAGCTCGAGGCGTTGATCGCTGCGGGATGAGCGGCCGGTGCCCGTCTGCGATTGACAAGCTGGGAACAGTGACAGCCGCAGCCTGTCTGGAGGAGCCTGGCGCGCCCGTGTCCAACCGCACCGTGACTCTCTAAGATGCCTGGGCTGATCTCCGTGTGCGCTAATGCGGAACGAAGTGCTCGTGCCTGAGTATGGTCTTTCGATTTTAGATAGGAAGCTACTGCCCGGACGTGTGGGGCGTTCGCGGAAATCTTGCCAGACCGGCTAATCAGAACAGCCTTCTACTCGATCCCTTACTCGTCAGTCTCGATGTCGCGGAACCGGAGCTTACCACTGCGATCACGCATCACGCGAACGATCACCGGGTGGTTCACCATTGGCCCGATCACGTCATCAACTGCCTCACCTACTTGGGTGATGCGGACGCGCTCAGCATCCACATAAATCTCGATCCAATCTTGCTCAAGGTGCACAGCACGTAGAGTGCCACGAACCATCTGCTCCACCTCATCAGCAGCGGGCATAACGCGACGGGTAGCGCGGATGACGTTCGTGACAGCTACACGTGTCTCGGGCGAAAGAGTCAAGCTGCTCTTCTCGTCCGCCGAACAGACTCCCAGCACGCTGAACCGTCTCCCAGTGGGGGCTAGGTTACGTGTCAGCTTCAGAAACGTTGTACGGTAGTCATCATCAGGCACAAGAAGGGGAAGCTCGCTTTCTGGCGCCTCTGCGGTTGCTCGAAGGATCCTTAGGAAGTGCTCTGCGATCTCTCGGGGCCGAGGGTCAGCAGTGGGGAACAAGGACATCTGCCTCGTCTCCTGCACAGCAACCGCAAACTGATAACTGCCTGGTGAAGTTTGGAACAGCCACGGACGACACATCTCAGCTACTTCTCTTGGGGGGGCACCGTGTCGCCGATGCGGAAGACCCCGCAGAAGCTCGGCTGTCCGGAAGAAGTAGGCTTGAACCGTCTGCACCTTCTCAACAATCAGGTCCAAGGGAGCCCCACCCTCCACAACTTCCCCACCCTGCACCGAAACAACCACCTCACCTGGGGCAAAGGGCACTCCCGCACGCTGACGTACTCGCTCACTCCAAATCGACTGCAGCAACCTCTTCAGCTGCTCGACGGCGAAAGACGGCAGACTGCCAGATCCGAGCCACTGATACGCCACGCGCTCAGCGATCTGAGCCTGGGCAGCCTTGTAGTGCAGGGAAGCAGAACTGACGGCAGTGATCCCAAGAGTTCTCGTCTTGCCAGGTTCCACTAGGCCGCACGCCTGGTCTTCGGCCTCAGCAGCTTGGGCATAGAGCTCGCGGGCTAGGGAAAGCTCTCCCCGCCGCGCTGCAATCTCTGCCTCGGCGGCCAGTTGCTCACTTCTCTGATGCTGCTGAAGCCAGGTCACGGCTCCTCTACGCGAGAGAGGCAGATCACACGAGCTTCAAACCCCACGACACCCGCTATAGCCGGAAGGTTGCTGGCACCAGCTAGTGCTTGCTGTAGCTTCTGGTCGAGGCGCCGAGTGACAGTGGCCAGCTGACCTCGATTCACCCCTGACACTTCTAGGCGGAGACAATCCTCCAGGTCCTCGGCCTGCGTACCTGCTGGACCAATGTAGTAGTCCGCTCCTGTCTTCGTCTCAGCTCGGCGAACCGCCACAAGGCCGTCAGAAAGCTCAACTGCAGCAAGAACACAGGCGCACGCCCCTGCCTCTGTAGCGTCGATCTCGTTCGCCCATGCTCCTCGAGTCCTATCATCTACCCTAGCCCACTCCACAACGACGGCGTCAGTGGCCTCGCCTTGTTTGACGATGTCGAAGTCTGTCGGTGATCGGTGATGTCGGTCGAGGCAGACACAGGCGGCTTCCGTGTTTGCCTCGGCAAGAGGAGCCGACAGCCCAGGATGTCGTTCGGACATGTTGTGGAAGGGCAGTCTTTCTGTCGGCACGCAATCACGCTCCCCGTTGTCTATCAGCTACACTGATCGCCCTCTCTATCAACACACGCCCCACCACACCTCGTTACGCTCTCTGCTGCCATTCATACTTTGGTTGAGATCTTACAGCTGCGTGTGACCTTAGGTCAAACGCAGGCAATGGGAAGGGCGCCAAGATCAGCGAGGAGTTAGGGGTGGCTGCCATGTTTCCCCCCGCATGGAACTGCGCGACGATCTGATGATCGAGCCGGTTCGCGACGGCGCGGGGTACCGCGCCTGTGGCAGTCGGGGTCTATCGTTGGGTGGAGGTACTGAGCAGGGGAGCTGCGGGTAGGATGGGCGTGGGGCGGGGGTGTGGCTCTTGGGGTCGGTGGCCCCCTTTGTGGGCGCCGCTCGGTCTGAAATGCCGCCCCCGCCAGTTTCTTTCGTCTAGGGGAGTCCTCAACGATGGAGGACATGAACGGGTACGGCCGTCCCTTGGACCGAATGGTCCGGGCGAGCGGCTGCCAGTTGTACAACGTGAACAACCTCAGGCTCGCCCGGTTCAGGGAGATCTTCCCCAGGGCAGCCAAGACCGACCGCCTGGACACCCGGAGGATCCTCGATCTGTTCCGCCTGAAGGACCACCTGTTTCCTGCAAAGGACGTCCTCCAGGAGGCGCCACGGGTGCCCCTGGTGAACGAGAAGGTCCGGGTGGTCGACCGTACGAAACCCGAGCGGGGGAGACGGTGTAGCTACAGCAGGGCCAAGCGGGGCTTCTGTGGTATTCGGCTAGGTCCGCGAGCGGAGCGATTGGGCGGAGAGGAGCCCCTTTCCTTTCGCGGGCAGAGGACTGCCTGTGCGGTTCGGCAGGCCGTGGGCATCGGGTAAGGAGGGAGGATGAAGGAGCTCGTACTCGCGTTGGCAGTGGTGGCGGTTGTGGGCGGAGGAGGCCTGGCGGCGTCGGATCTCGCGGCGACGCCTCCTCCCAATGCCTACGGGTGGAACAACACGTCGGTTACGGTGACGATCAGTGGGGTCGCGCCCGTCTTCTGGCGGGTGAACGGCGGCCCCGAGCACTCTGCCCCCTCGCCGGCGACCTTCTCGCTCGCGACGGAGGGGGTCTACCTGATCGAGTACCGGGACAGCACGGAGCCCGACTTCCGCCGGGCGACGGTGCGAATCGACCTCACGCCCCCGGGGGGCGCAGTCCGCGTGCCGGAGTCGGGCGGCAGCTATGTCCTCAACCAGCCGTTGTCTGCGGATTGGTCGGTTTGGGACACGCTGTCTGGGATCGCGGGTGTTCGCGCGACCGCGGACCGCGGGGGGCCCGTGGACACGAGGTCGCCCGGGCAACAGGCGTTCACCCTGCGGGTGCAGGACCGTGCGGGGAACGAGGCGGAGATCACCTCGGTCTACTTCGTACGTGGCATCATCGCACCGGCCTTCCCCAGCGGGTTCCACCTCGATCGGGTTCTGCCTCCGGAGGAGGTTGCGAACGTCGGGCGCTACCCGCTGCGGGCACGCTACACCGTGGGGGAGGAACCCCAGTTTGGGTTTCTGCTGCTGGACTACTTCGGCCGCGTGTTCTCCCGCGCTTGGCCGGAGATCTCGGTGGTGCGCGTCCAGTTCGAGAACGGCGACGAGAAGTACCCTCTGGCAGGGTGGTACCGGGTGTCGTTCGACCCCGACCGCGGGTACTACTTCCTGGTGGTTCCATCTGAGAAACTCGATGTCGGAATCTACGACCTGTGGGTGCTGTTCGGCGACGGGCAGTTCGAGCGGATTCGGATCGAGTTCTTGCCCCGTCCCTGAGACAGAACGAACTGCTTGGGCCCCCGTTGCCCCTCCGGGGAGGGGGCCTTTGTCTGGAGTTCGCGGGGGGTATCGCGGGGATTAGCCTTCATTCTTCGGGTTCACAGGTCCCCCCACTGGTTCGCGTCATGAGCGGACGCGCAACGAGACGACCGCCACCCAAGAGAATCACGGACCACGGGGTACGGACAACGGGGAACGGGCGAAGCCGGGGAAGGGGCGGCTATACTTCCCCCTGCATGGAACTGCGCGATGATCTGGTGATCGAGCCGGTCCGCGACGGCGCGGGGTACCGCGCCTGCGAGCGGCTCCAACAGGCGGTGTGGGGGTTCGCGGACCTGGCGGTGATCCCGGACCACCTCATCCACATGGTGGTCAACGCCGGTGGACTCCTCCTCGGCGCATTCGACGGGATCGGACCGGGGCGGGAGATGATCGGGTTCACCCTGTCCGTGGTCGGCCTTCTCGACGGCGGGGTGCTCCGCCACTACTCGCTGATGGCCGCGGTGCGGCCGGACTGGCAGGATCGGGGGGTGGGGTACAAGCTCAAGCTCGCCCAGCGCGAGCGCGTGTTGGCCCAAGGTGTCGGGATCATCACCTGGACGTTCGACCCGCTGGAGTCGCGCAACGCGTACTTCAACCTGAACAAGCTGGGAGGCGTCGTTACCCAGTATCTCCCCAACTACTTCGGCGAGCTGCGCGACGCGCGCAACCGGGGCATCGACACGGACCGGTTCCTTTGTCAGTGGCACCTCGAGGCGCCACGCGTGAGGAGCTACCTCGGCGGCGGCAGGCCGCCCGCCCTCGCCCTCGGCGACGTGGAGACGATCAACCGCACCCAGCGCACCGCCTCGGGGCTCCGCGCGCCGGCGGGGTTCCGACCGGATCTGCGTGCTCACAACCTCTTGTTCGAGATCCCGTCGGACCTCCAGACGATGCGCAAGGACGACCTCGACCTCGCCCGGACGTGGCGGCTCGAGGCGCGGCGGGCGCTGGGGACGTACCTCGACGAGGGCTACGTCGTGACATCCCTCTTCCGCCAGGGCGACCGGAGCTTCCTCGTTCTGGAGAAGTCCCCCCTTCCCAAGGTTCTGGAGCGGCCGTGATGCGGATCGAGCGCGCCGCCCTCTACCTTGTGGAGATGCCCCTCGTCTCTCCGTTCGTGACGAGCTTCGGGGAGGAACGGGTCCGCAGGGCACTGCTCGTCGCCCTCACCTCCGACGGGCGCACCGGGTGGGGGGAGTGCGTGGCCAGTCTGGGCCCGTGGTACTCCGCGGAGACGAGCGAGACGGCCCGCCACGTGATCCTCGACTTCGCCCTGCCCCTCCTCTCCGGGAAGGCAGTCGCCGGGCCCACGGATGTCCCCCAGGTTCTCGCCCCGATCCGCGGGCACCCGATGGCCAAGGCAACGGTGGAGGCCGCGCTGTGGGACCTACACGCCCAGGCGGAGGGAACGCCCCTGGCCACGATCCTCGGCGGAACCCGGGACCGCGTCCCGGCCGGGGTGAGCGTGGGGATCCAGCCCGACATCGCGACCCTCGTCGCGCGCGTCGCGACGCACGTGGCCGAGGGCTACCGGCGGGTGAAGCTGAAGGTCAAGCCGGGGTGGGACCTCGGACCGCTGGCCGCGGTACGGGAGCGGTTCCCCGACCTTCCCCTGTCCGTGGACGCGAACGCCGCGTACACGCTCGCCGATGCGGCGCACCTTCGGGAGTTCGACCGGTTCGACCTGCTCATGGTCGAGCAGCCGCTCGCCTACGACGACCTCGTCGGCCACGCCCGGCTCGCCCAGACTCTGGCGACACCGCTCTGCCTCGACGAGTCCATCACCTCGCCCCACCGGGCGTGGGAGGCGCTGGAACTGGGGGCGTGCCGGATCATCAACGTGAAGCAGGGGCGGATCGGCGGTCTGTCTGCAGTCCTCGCTGTGCACGACCTCGCCCAGGAGCGGGGGGTGCCCCTGTGGTGCGGGGGAATGCTGGAAACCGGGATTGGCCGGGCTGTGAACGCTGCCCTCGCTTCGCTTCCTGGGTTCACGCTTCCCCACGACATTTCGGCCACGGACCGCTACTACCGGCAGGACATCGCCACGCCTCCCTTCCGCCTGGAAGAGGGGTTCATCCGCGTCCCGACGCAGCCCGGCCTGGGGGTAGAGGTGGACCTGGAACGGCTCCACCGGTTCACGGTGAGGGCGTGGGCGTGGCGCCCGTGAGGAGGAGGAGATGAAGAGAGCGGAGCTCGCGAAGATGATCGACCACACCGTGCTCGGGCCGGAGACGAGCCGGGCGGCGGTGAAGCAAGTGTGCGAAGAGGCGATCCAGCACGGGTTCATCGCGGTGTGCATCCCCCCTGGGCACGTGGCAGGGGCGACACCCCTCCTCCAGGGTACAGGGGTCCGCCTGTGCACGGTGGTCGGGTTCCCCCACGGCCAGCACACGCCGGAGGTAAAGGCGTTCGAGGCGGAGCGCGCCGTGGCCGACGGCGCGGTCGAGGTGGACATGGTGGTGGACGTCGCCACGCTCAAGGAGGGGGACCGGTCGCGCGTCCTCGCCGACATCCGCGCGGTGCGCGAGGCCGCGCCCCGGCCGATCGTCCTCAAGGTAATCCTCGAGTGTTGCCTGCTCTCCGACGCGCAGAAGGTGCTCGGGGCACAACTCGCCCAGGAGGCCGGCGCGGACTTCGTCAAGACCTCGACCGGGTTCAGCACCGGCGGAGCCACGATCGAGGACATCGCCCTCCTTCGCCGGACCGTGGGAGCAGGGATGGGGATCAAGGCGTCGGGCGGGATCCGCGACTACGCGACGGCGCTGGCGATGGTCCAGGCTGGCGCGAACCGCATCGGGGCTTCGAAGAGCATTCAGATCGTCACCGGAGCCCCCGGTTGACCCGAGGGTACCCACCTCGACGCTCTGTCAACCCCACGCCCTGGTTTTACCGCTGAGCACGCAGAGACCGCCGAGAGTGGGCTTGTGACTGGTGACCTGTTGAAGACTTCGCGGACTCCAGAGCACAGATCCCAGACTGCGGGTGTTCTCTGCGCCCTTCGCGTCTCCGCGGTGGCCGTGCCGATGGGGCCGACGGCGGGCGAGCAGGGTGGCTGAACTCGCGCGCGACCGGGGGATCGTCCTCCGCACCCAGGATCACGCGGAGACGGATCGAATCGCGGTCCTCCTCACCCCGCGCGGCCGGCTGGACGTGCTCGCAAAGGGCGCCCGCCGCCTGGAGCGCTCCACCGGGGCCGTGCTCGACCCTCTGCACGTGGTGGACGTCATCCACTACCGCCGCCGCGGCCTGCACCTCCTCAAAGAGGCAAGCCTCGTCCGAACGTTCCCCGAGGTGCGGGGCAGTCTCGAACGGGCCACCGCAGCCCTGAAGACGCTCCGCTGGGTGGTGGACCTCGTGCCTACGGGCGCGCCCGATGACCGTCCGTACGCCCTGACGCTGGAGTTCCTCACCGCCCTCGACGAGGGGCTACCTCCCCCCGTGTTCACCGTCGCCTACACGCTGCGGCTTCTCTCCGCGGCAGGGCTCGGCCCTCATCTTGCCGGCTGCGTCCGTTGCGCGGGAACGGAGCTCTTGACGTGGGGCCCGGAGCGCGGGGGGCTCCTCTGTGCGCGCTGTGGTGGACGGGGAGCACCTGTGTCCGCCCGTCTGTGGCGGTCGCTCGACGCCCTCGCCCGGCTCCCCCTCCCCGCCCTCGCCCGGCTACGGCTTCCCGACGAGGATCTGATGGCCGGGATCGCTCTTCTTCACCAGTTCCGCGTCGCCCAGCTCGGTCGGTAGAAGCACCACACTCCCACGGCTATAGTCCCCGTTGTGGAATGCCAGATCGTCGCCTGTGAGCGGGTGGTGTTTGCGGGGACATCCACCGGGGTCTACGCCCGGAGTCACGACGGGTGGTTCGGGGTCCTCCCCGGCCACGCGCCGTCCGTGTTCACCCTGGCAGACGCCGAGCTACGGGTGAACACAGACGAGGGCACCCGTACGTTCCGCGTCCACGGCGGAACCCTGTACGTGGCCCCGGATAGGGTGACGGTGCTCACCGAACAGGCCTCCCCGGTCGCGTAGTCCGTCTCAGCCAGAAAAGAGAAGGGGCCCTGGTTTCCCAGGGCCCCCTATGGTTGGCGCAGCGATCACTACCGCGGCGTAACGTTCTTGGCCTGCGGTCCCTTCGGGCCCGCCTCTACGTCGAACTCTACAACCTGTCCCTCGCGCAGGCTCTTGAACCCAGGCATCGTGATCGCAGAGAAATGCACGAACACGTCCGGGCCCCCATCCTGCTCGATGAAGCCGTACCCTTTCGAGTCATCGAACCACTTCACTTTCCCAGTGGCCATCCGGTTGTTCCCCCCTTTTTCCGTGTGTCTCGACCGTTCTACATGAGCCCCTGCGCTGCGAGGGAAAACCCCGAGCAGCCACCCCGGTGCTGCATTTCGTACGGTCCTGCAGAGGCTAGTATAGCCGCGCAAGGACGGAAGGCAAGTCCCTTGGATCGCCGTTGGGGTCGAAGTACACTCCACTCAGGACGGTACGATGGACCCCCAAGAGCAGGAGACCACGTTTGTCGAAGAGGGACAGCACCCCACCGAGGTGGATGCGCTCACTCTCTACCTCGCTGAGGTCGCCCGCATCCCCTTCCTCACGGAGGACGAGGAGCGGGACCTCGCACTCCGCATGCGCAGCGGGGATGGCGGGGCCCGCGAACACCTCATCGTGTCCCACCTCCGCCTCGTGGTCTCGATGGCCCGCGAGTACGGCGACGTGGGTCTGGACCTTTTGGATCTCGTTCAGGAAGGGAATCTCGGTCTCATCGAGGCCGTGGATCGATTCGACATCGAGCGCGGTGTCCGCCTTTCCGCCTACGCCCGGTGGTGGATCCGGCAGACGATGGGCGCCGCGATCGAACGCCACGCTCAGCTGATCCGGATCCCCGCTCACTTGTTCCGGGCGATCGTCCGGTTCCACCGCTTGCAGGCAACGTTCGGAGCAGAAGAAGGAGAAGAGCGGGCTGACCTGTTCCTCGCTCCGGGGATGACCCTCGACCGCGTGCAACAGGTGGAACGGACCGTGGCCGACGTGATCTCGCTCGATAGCCCGATCGCCGACGAAGAGGGAACGGAGACCCTCGATGAGATCATCGCCGACGAGACTATCCCCGGCCCGGAGAAGGCCGCGCTCGAAGCCCTGTTCCACGATGAACTCACGGCAATCGTGGACCACCTGCCGGCGCGCGATGCCCAAATCCTCCGCTGGAGGTACGGCCTGGAAGGAGCGGTCCCCCAGACCCTGGCCGAGGTCGGAAAGGCCCTTGGGGTATCGCGCGAGCGAGCGCGGCAGCTCGAGGAGCGAGCCTTGAAACGCCTCAAAGAAGCGTGGGGGGAGCAAGCCCTCCAATTCTACCGCCGCCTCATCGCTGACCTGTAGCGATCGATGTCAGGAGCCGCCGTGGAGCCTGCAGCCACGTAAGGCAGAGGGGCTGTAGCGTCGGGCTTCATGCCCGACGGCCGGAAAGGCGGCTCGGCGGTTGATGGTCTGACGGTTGGCCTAGAAGGCACAAGAAAGCCGTCGCAGACAAGCTGCGACGCTACGAAAACCTCTCTGAGGAGACCAGGAAGGGAGGGAAACGGAGCTCGAGGTTGCGAACTGAACCGTCGTCCCGAGCTCTCCTCCTGTGTTCCTGGTTCCCTCAGCGGCTTGGGGTTCCTCTGCGATCTCGGCGTACCCGGCGGTGAGCAGTTCTGCCCATCGGGGTTGCGTTGCCCGCAGTGAAAGGCCGCGCGCCGACTTGCCTGCGCGCGGCGTGCAAGCAGGAAGCCCGCACGCCGCAGGTCCGCGGACCCGAGGCCCGCACCCAACCTAGTGACCGGTGAGGGTGCTAAACTCCGCCTCGGTGAGGATGGGGATTCCCAGCTCTCCTGCCCGGTTGAGCTTGCTGCCGGGACTCTCACCCACAACGACGTAATC
>DYGJ01000029.1:0-7441 GCA_020724765.1 Thermotoga sp.
ATGTCATGGTGCGCTGATCTTGGCCAGTTCGATGCTGTGCTCCACCGGGTCGAACGCGAGGTCGAGCGTTACCATTGGATTCACACGCTCCCCAACATCGCGGCCGTGGTGGCCGGACTCTGTCTGGGCGAGGGTGATTTCGAACGTTCGATGCTCAGTACTCTCCACTGCGGGTTTGACACAGATTGCTCGACGGGGCAAACCGCGGCTTTGCTGGGCACGTTGCTGGGGTACCACCGCATACCTGAGCGGTGGAGGACCTCTATCGGTGACAGCTTCCAGAGCTACGTCATCGGGTTCGAGACCATGAGTTTCGATGAGCTTGCAGCATGGACCGTTCGATGCGGCCGGCGCGTTCTGGGATCCCGATGAACGCGTGAAGCGGGGGATCAGGAACTCGACGGGTTAGCACGCAGGGAGATGATGTAGAGATGAGCATTGCTGTCATCGGCAGCATCAACATGGACCTCGTGGCGGAGGTCAAGCGGTTGCCGACCCCAGGCGAGACGGTG
The DNA here is from genome assembly GCA_020724765.1 of Thermotoga sp. Classification (GTDB taxonomy): domain Bacteria; phylum Bipolaricaulota; class Bipolaricaulia; order Bipolaricaulales; family Bipolaricaulaceae; genus Bipolaricaulis. The sequence continues at coordinate 513 of DYGJ01000029.1, forward strand.
AAGGCCCTCCGCTTTGAGTCCTATCCGGGTGGGAAAGGGGCGAATCAGGCTGTTGCTGCGGCGCGCCTGGGCTCCACCGTGAAGATGCTGGGCAAGGTCGGCGACGATGAACTTGGCGCTGAACTGCTCCAAGTTCTGAAGAACGAGGGAGTGGATACGCATTGGATCGTTCGCGAGGCAGACTGCCCCACGGGTCGGGCATGTGTCTGGGTGGATGAGGAAGGCGAGAACTCCATCGTGTTCTGGCCGGGAGCTAACGCGCGGGTAAGCCGTGCGTATGTGGATCATGTGCTCCCGATCCTGAGCGCGGCGCAAGTAATCCTGCTCCAGTTGGAGATCCCTGTCGAGACGGTGGCGGATGTGCTGAGGGCCTTGCCACGGCCTGGGCCGACGGTGATCTTGGACCCGGCGCCGGCATCGGCAGCCCTCTCCCTCCCGCTGGCCCGGGTGGACATTCTGACACCGAACCGCGGGGAGCTTGAGCTGCTATCGGGCGAGCGCAACCAGCGTGCGGCGGCCAGGCAGCTGTTGGGGCAGGGGGTTGGCTATGTGATCTGCAAGAATGGCGCGCAAGGGTGCAGCGTGTTTTCCCGAGAGGGGACTGCCGACTATCCGGCCGTCCGAGTGCGGGCGGTAGATACAACTGCGGCGGGAGATGCCTTCAACGGCGCATTGGCGGCGGCATTGGCAGCTGGCCGAAGGGTCGAGGAGGCGATTCAGTGGGGGAACGCCGCGGGCGCGTTCGCTGCAACGCGAAAAGGTGCCCAGCCGTCGCTCCCCCATGTCGACGATCTCATGGGAATCCTCTGCCCCCAGGATGGGGAGAACGGGGTTGACCTGCTCGGCCCGCAGGCAGCCCAGCCGTAGCCCTTCCTGGTATCCCCCCGGAAGCGGGCCGATCTCCGTAGCGCTCAGCCACGATGTGCCCCGAGCGCTGGCTTCCCCATGCGTCCTCAAGAGGAGCGCTGACCTCTCTCCAGCACCTTCCTTGCCTGGCAACGATCTCCTGGCGCACCAAGAGGCGTCCCTTGACAGCGCCCCCGGCTGGACGTACGTTACGAGTTGCGATGCTCAAAACGACACGGAAGGAGGGGGTGATCTCCCGGAAGCCGACCTTCTACGGGTATTGGTTCGCGTAGGGGCGTGACCTCTCCCACCGTGGAGGGGCAGAGCGCCCCGTCAACCGCAAGCACGAAGCTTGCGGCTTTTTGTTTGTCAAGTGTGTCAAGGAGGGAACGTGCGGAAACTTTGTGTACCAGCGTTGCTCATGGCACTCACGGTCGGCTGCCTCGGTCAACCGATCGTGATCGGCATCACCCAGATCGTAGACCACCCCGCTCTCAACGCGGTGCGGGACGGGGTCATCGCCGTGCTACGTGAGGCCGGCTACGTGGATGGCCAGAACGTGAGGTACGTCCTGGCCAACGCCCAGGGCGACCTCTCGGTGGCCATTTCCATCGCCCAGAACTTCCAGGCCCAGCACGTGGGGCTTATCGTCGCCATCGCCACCCCTACTTCTCAGGCAGCCGTGCAGGTGTTCCAAGGCACGGCAGTGCCGGTCCTCTTCTCCGCGGTCACCGATCCGGTGGGGGCAGGGCTCACCAACTACCCCAACGTGACAGGGGTCTCCGACCTGATCGACGTGGCCGCAGATCTGGCGTTGCTCAAGGAGCTTGTGCCCAGCCTGCGCAGGGTAGGCATCGTGTACAACGCGGGGGAGGCCAACTCGGCGATCCTCACGCGAATGGCGCAGGACGCTGCACCGAACCTGGGATTGGTGATCGTGACGGCGGCCGCCGACGGCACCGCTGGCGTGCTCCCGGCGGCCCAGTCGTTGGTGGGGCGCGTGGACGCGCTCTACGTGACGACCGACAACACGGTCGCCGCGGCGCTCGAGGCCGTAGTTCAGGTGGCGACCGCAGCCAAGATTCCGTTCCTGATGGCCGATCCGACGAGTCTGGAACGGGGGGCGCTTGTCTGCACAGGGTTCGACTACTCCGACCACGGGCAGCTCACCGGGGAAGTCGTGCTGCGCGTTCTCAGGGGGGAGAGACCGGATCAGATCCCGGTCACCTACCAGAGGGGAACCCAGGTATGGCTGAACCTCGATGCCGCTGCAGCGATGGGGTTCTCCTTCCCGCAGGAAGTACTGGCCCGGGCCACGGGAGTCCTCCTCGGCGGCAGGCGGTTCGTGCTCGGGGGGTGAACGGGAGAACATGGGCTTGTTCTTGGCGGCGGTCGAGCAGGGGCTGATCTACGGGTTGATGGCCCTGGGGGTGTACGTTTCGTTCCGGATCCTGTCGTTTCCGGACCTGTCCGTGGACGGGACGTTCCCCCTCGGGGCCGCGGTGGGGGCGACGCTCATCGTGTCGGGTTTGAACCCGATCGCGGCGTTGAGCGTGGCCTTCGCTGCCGGAGCGGTGGGAGGGGCGTTCACCGCGATCCTCGCCACCAAGTTCCGTATCCAAGGCCTTCTGGCGGGGGTGCTGACGATGATCATGCTGTACTCGCTCAACCTGCGGATCATGGGGCGCCCCAACCTGCCCCTGCTCGGTCGGCCGTCCGTGTTCCGTCTCGTTGGAGTTGCCTGGGGAATCCCCGCACCCTGGGCGAACCTCGCCGTGGCGGGGGTGTTCGCCGTGGGGGCCGTGCTCCTCCTCGACCTCCTCTTCCGCACCGAGCTGGGTCTCACCTTGCGCGCCACGGGGAGCAACCCGGGGATGGTTCGGGCGTACGGGACCAGCCCGGAGCGGATGGTGGTCGCTGGGCTTGCTCTTTCCAACGGTCTCGTTGCCTTGTCGGGAGCACTCGCTGCCCAGTACTCCGGGTTCGCCGACGTGGGGCTCGGCGTGGGGACGATCGTCGCTGGCCTGGCCGCGGTCATCGTGGGCGAGATCCTCCTCCGCCCGCGGTCGGTGACGTGGGCGCTCGGAGCGGTGATGGTGGGATCGTGCCTGTATCGTGGGGCGATTCTCGTTGCGCTCCGCTACGGTTCGGTTATCGGGTTCACCGCTTCCGATCTGCGGCTCGTCACGGCGTTGGTGGTCCTGGCCGCTCTCGTCGCTCCAGCGTGGCGGCTGCGTCGTGGGGAGGCAACGTGATCCTCGAACTCCGCGGGATCACGAAGTCGTACGCAGCGGGAGGCGCGCCCATCGTGGCCCTGGCAGGCGTGGACTTCACCCTGGCTGAGGGGGAGTTCGTGACCGTGATCGGCTCGAACGGAGCAGGGAAGACGTCCCTCCTCAACGTGATCGCGGGAGGCGTACGCCCCGACCGGGGACGGGTCTACCTGCGCGGTTGCGATGTGACCGCCTGGCCGGCACACCGGCGGGCGCACTGGATCGGCCGCGTGTTCCAGGATCCGTGCCAGGGCACCGCCGTCCACCTCACCATCGCTGAGAACCTGGCCCTCGCTCGGCGCAAGGGAAGGAGGGGCCTGCGGCTCGCGCTGGGACGTTCCCGTAGATCGTCGCTTCGGGACGAACTCGCACGGCTCGGCGTGGGCCTGGAGGGCCGTCTCGGGGAGAGCGTGGCTCGCCTCTCGGGCGGCGAGCGACAAGCGGTGACCGTGCTCATGGCCACCCTCTCCCACCCGTCGGTGCTTCTCCTCGACGAGCCCACCGCAGCCCTCGATCCAGCCAACGCCGAGAGGGTGCTTGCGCTCACCGAGCGTCTCGTGCGCGACGGCGAGATCGCCACCCTGATGGTTACGCACCGGATGGACCAAGCCCTCTCGATGGGGGATCGTCTGCTGATGCTCCACAGAGGACGGGTGCTTCTCGATGCTTCAGCCGGGCAGAAGAGGGCCCTCGGAATCGAGGGGCTGGTATCGCTGTTCCACCGGGCTGGCTGTGCCGAAGACGAGCTCCTTCTCACTTCCACCCCAGCTGCCCCGGCGTGCAACACCTGACGGGTCGCAGGTGACAGATGCTGGTCGGCTCCGCCTACGGCAACCCCACCCACTGTAGCCAATCGGCATCGGTTGGTTGTGAAACAGGACTGCTGAGCTGGGCTGTGGCGCGGTTCGCGGCCTGCAGCTGGACGTCGTAGAAGAACCACCGGCCTGTCAGGAAGTCATCGCGCGAGTCGGGAGGAAGCTGGCCAACCCGGATGTACCCCGTCCTCGCTGGGTCCCCCGTCGTCTCGCAGAAGACGAAGTACCTGTCTGCGTGCGTGTAGTAGCCAACTTCATAGGGCGCGTTCTCGATGAACGATCGGTGGACCTCCACGGCAGTCGCCGCATGTCCCGGCAATAGCAGAAAGTGGACCCCGTAGCCGAGCGGCCGCACCAGGGAGGCATAGAGAATGCTCGTATCCTCGCAGTCTCCGGCTACCTCGACCAACGTTTCGATGGGGTACTTCGGCCACTCCTCCGGTTCATCCCTTGTGTAGGGGATAGCGGCTGTCACGAAGTCCAGCGTGAACTGAAGGAGCTTGTGGTAGAGCTGTCCTGCGCTGTGCCGTGCTTCCATGGCCCGGATCAGCTCGGTAGTGAGAGCCTCAATGTACGCATCGTCGTTAGGATCGGTTACGTAGCGATACCAGTCGCACGAGTCGTCGAGGCACCACCGCCGATGGCTCTGGCTCCGGTAGTGCGCGTACAGGGTGCTTGGGATCCGAAACTCCCATGTCCAGGACGTCCCATCCGACTGCCAAGCGAAGGAGCGAACGTAGGTATCCGGCCCGCTCACCCCATCGGGCATGCCGCTGTGGAAGCACCCGGAGACCGAGCACAACACAGCCCCCATCACCCAAAGGGCGCTACCACACCGCACGTACCTCATCCGCGTATCGCGTGGCCCTACGGCCCGACCTCCCACAGCCGGACCACCTTGTCGGCTCCACCCGAAGCGAGGATGCTCCCATCCGGCGCGTAGGCCAGCGTGTTGATCTGGGCGTCATGTCCCTTGAGGGTCTCGCGCTCCTTGGCCGTGGCCACATCCCACACCACGACCGTGCCCACGGCTGAGGCGGCAGCGATGGACTTGCCATCCGGCGCGAACGCGACAGCCCGCAGACCGATGCTCAGAGCGCCGATCGTCCGGACGAGCTTCCCGGTGGCCATATCCCACAACAGGACCTTCCCGTCCAGGCCGGCGGACACAAGGAGCTTCCCATCTGGGGAGAACGCGACCGACCGCACCGCGCCCGTGTGCTCGGCAAGGGCGTGCTTGATCTTCCCCGTGTTCACATCCCACACGAGCACCGCGCGGTCGTCAGATCCGGAGGCGATCGTCTTTCCATCCGGAGAAAACGCGACCGCGCGCACCGGTCCTGTGTGTCCGGAGAGGGTTCGCCGGGTCTTGCCCGTAGACAACTCCCACAGTCGGATCGTTGCATCCGATGCCCCAGAGGCGATCGCCTTGGCGTCCGGGGAGACTGCGACCGCCCACACGCCCCCCGTGTGGCCACGCAGGATCTGCGGATCGCGTGCTCCAGCCAAATCCCAGATGCGGACGGTGTTGTCGTTGGATCCCGTGACGAGGGTCTTCCCGTCGGTGGTACACGCAGCAGCGTACACCCCACCTGTGTGACCGCGAAGGACCTGCACTTCCTGGCCCGTCGCAGGCATCACGAGGCGGATCGTACCGTCGGGCAAGCCTTGGGCGAGGCGGCTTCCCGCCTGAGCGAACGCGAGGCAGAGTACGGGTTCCGGCGAGACCACGCTCTGAACGAGGACGACCTCGGTTGTGACCCGGCCAACGTTGTCGGCCTTGTCCCGCAACTCGACAAACACTGTCTTCGTGCCAGGTGTGGCAGATCCCCCTGACCTGGCGAGGTCCCAGGCAAGGCTTGGCGAGAACGGTTGCCACGAGCTCCACGTCTTGCCGTCGTTGGAGAGGCGCAGGGAGGCGACGCCGCTCCCCGGTCCGTCTCCGGCAAGGTCCGTGGCTTCGACGACGAGCGTGATTTCGGTTGTGAACACATGGCGCGCGTTCCCGTTGGTGGCCACCTCGCCTGTGGGCGGGGTACGGTCGGAGAGGATTCTGACCTCGGCCAGGTTCTTCTCGTCGCGGTTTCCGGCGCTGTCTTCGAGCCACACGTACAGGGTATGGCTCCCCTCCGGAGGGGAGTGGACAATGAAGGGGTTCCCCGTGGTCCGGGTGCCGTCGTCTGGAGTTCGGGGGGCGATCCCGATCGTGTACCAGGCAGCGACGATCCCCGTCAGGTCGTCGGGCGCAGTCCAGCTGACGGCGATCGTCCCCTTGGTCCAGTCATCGGGAGCCGCGGTCAGCGCAGTCGGAGCCGGTGGCGGATCTCGGTCCAAGGCTCGCGCGCTACCACCGAGGGTTCCCCTCCTATTGCCGGTGACGGCGCCGAGCGTGGTCTGTCCGGCGATGGTGGAGTGGCCATCGGCCCACATCCCGTACCCGTCGTTGCCGTGCATCTGGCATCCCCGGATGTCGGCCATCGAGGCGGCAACGTGGATGCCATCGCCTGTGGAGCCAGTGACCGTGCTGTCGATCACAAGAGCCCGCGAGCCAAGGGTGATGAGTATCCCGTGGTTGTCAGCTCCGGTGACGGTGGTCGTGCGGAGGGTGGCGGATGTGCCGCGGAGAGAAATACCGCCTGAACCATCCACGGCGCAGTTCGCAACGGCTACTCCCGAGCTGTCCTCGAGGCGGATTCCCCCGCGGATGGTCAGCCCGGACAGCGTGACCTGGGTCGCTCCCAGCACGTACACGTACCCTGCAATCACGCTCGGCTCGGGCCCTGCTCCACGGACATCGAGCGGCTTCTTCAGCCACACGTCGCCGTGGTAGGTGCCCGGCTCGATGAGAATGGTGTCGCCCGGGGCTGCCGCGGCGATTGCCTCCTGAATGTCTGTGAACGGGCACCCCTCCGGACACACGACCCACGTCGCTCCCTGCGCCAATGCGGCCCAGCACGCGATGAACAGGGCCACCCCTCGCACCCTTCGGCTCATG
>DYGJ01000029.1:7451-17255 GCA_020724765.1 Thermotoga sp.
GCCCTCCCCAGTGACAGCGACCGTCTCATAGCTTTGAACCGCGTAGACGTCAAGCAAGGGAGGGCGAGCCGGGGGAGGCGCGCCATCTCCCCAGAGCTTCGTCGTGCGGGACGAGGATCTCCTTTTGCAGGGCGGATGCCGTGTTCGAGATCTCCGCGTGGAAGCGGGCGAGCTCAGCGCGGAACGGCGACGTATCGAGGGAGAGGGCGTTGGCGTCTACGTTGGCGAGGGCGGATGCGCACGCCGCACGGAGGAGATGGATCGCGGTCACGAGGTCGCTGCGCGCGACGCGCGGGCAGAGCGGGGTCACCTCGGCGGCGAGGTGCAGCGTGTCGGTGGCCCCTCGCGCTGTTTCCAGAGGAACCTCCGCCGCTCTCCGCAGCGCGACCTGGAGCTTGGCCGACCGCGCGGCGCGTTCCTCATCTGTGGAGCGGGGGAGGGCGAGAACCTCGGCGACCTCCCCGTAGGCCGAGACGTCCGCATCGGCCAGCTCCTCGAACCGTTTCTGGAGAGCCTGAGCTCGTTCCAGGAGCGCGGTCAAGGTTTGTTGAGCGCTGGGATCCTTCGCTCGGCGCAGGGCGAGGGATGTCACCATGTGGACGAGCGCTGCCGCTGCCGCTCCCGCGAGGGCCGCCACCGCGCCGCCTCCAGGCACCGGCTCGTTCGACGCCACCGCCGCCAGGAACCCGTGGACCGTCCAGCCCTTCATCGCGCGATCCGTCATCGCCACCTCCAGCGCCCATTGTAGTGGACTGCCCCAGGAGGTACTCTTGGAGCACTATTCCATCGTGGAATAGGGGTCAGATGGAAGAACTGGTCTTGGGGATGCTGAAGATGGGGCCGGCCCACGGCTACGACCTGCGGGCGCGGGTCCGCGATGAACTGGGTCCGGCGTGGCGGGTGGCCTCGAGCCAACTCTACGCGTGGCTTCGCCGCTTGGAGGAAGGTGGGTACGTTGCGGGTGCATCGGAGGAGGCCGCGGACGGACCGCCGCGCCGGGTGTACGCCCTCACCCGAGCGGGGGAAGAACGGTTCTGGACGTGGCTGCTCTCAGGCCGAGCTTCGAACCGCCGGGCGCGAGGGTCGTACCTCGTCCGGCTGTACTTCCTGACCCGGTTCGCTCCGGGGGAACTGCCCGCTTACGCCGCCCAGGAACGCGCGGCTCTGGAACGTCGCCGGAAGCGCCTCAGCGAACAGGATACGAGCGGCGATGCGTACCGCGAGGCGGTGCGCCGGCTGCGACTGTCCCAGGTGGACGGAGGCCTGAAGTGGCTGGACGAACTCACGGAGTTATTCAACTCAAAGGAGGAAGGATGAAGACACTCGGAATTGGTCTCTTGGTCGTCGTTCTCGCAGTGGGAGGGTGGGCCGAAGGTCTCACCGTGGTGGACCAGGCGGGGCGGACGGTGGAGATCCCCGAGGTGCCCACGCGGGTGGCAAGCGCATTCGCGGTGGCCACGGCGTACGTTTACGCCCTCGGCGCGGGGGACCACGTAGTCGGTGCCCGCTATCTCGGGATCCCTGACTCAGCTGTCGCGCGCGTGGTGATGGCGCGCCTCGATCCGCAATGGGAGAGCAAGGGGTTCCCCGGCGATGTCAACGTGGAAGCGGTGGTCGCGCTCCGTGCGGACTTGATGGTGGCCGGGGTTCGTCAGCTGGGATTGGCGGATCTCCTCGGTGACGTGGGGATCCCGGCCGTGGTCTACGCTGCGGAGACTTTCGCCGCGGTGCGCGAGGCGACCGAGCTCACGGGACGGATCCTCGGTCGCGAGGAGACCGCGGGCGGACTGATCGCTGTGTTCGATGATCTGCTGGCCGAGATACGTCGCGCTGTTCCCGCCGAAGCCGTTCTGTGCCGGGTCTTGTTCGTTGGCAATGCCCCGCTGCGTGTGGCGCCGAGTGCGATGTACCAGTCTCAGCTCATCGCTCTCGCCGGAGGGGAAGCGGCGGCGGGCGACCTCGTGGGGACTTCGTGGCAGAACGTGAGCCCAGAGCAGATCCTTCTCTGGGATCCCGACGTCATCGTCATCGCCTCGTACGGAACGGTGACGCCGGCGACCTACCTGGACGATCCCGTCTTCCAGGGGATCCGCGCGGTGAAGACGGGGCGGGTCTACAAGATGCCCCAGCTCCTGTTCGCGTGGGACAACCCGATCCCCGAGTCCGTGCTCGGGATCATCTGGCTGGCCGAGCTCCTGCACCCCGGCAGCCTTCCCATGACGTTGGGCGAGTATGCAGTGATGATCTACCACGATTTCTACGGGGTCGAGCTCACAGCGGAGGAGGTAGCGAGTATCATCGGCCCGTGATCGGGCGCGTGATCCTCCTCCTGGGCTTGGTTTCGATCCCTCTGCTGGGCAGCGGCGTGGTCGTGGATCAGGTAGGGCGGGAGGTCGTCCTCCCCCCGGCGGTGACGCGGGTCGTGTCCCTCCACAGCGGGGCGAGCTGGATGGTGTACGTCCTGGGAGCCGGCGACCTCCTCGTAGGCGCGTACTACGCGAGCCTCCCCACGTCACCCCTGGCCCAAGACGCCTTGGCCGGGCTGGACCCGGAGTACCGGGCGAAAGAGCTCCCCGTGAAGCCGACGGTGGAAGCGCTCGTCGCCCTCCGCCCGGACGTGGTGATCGCGAGTTCGGTCGTCCACGGGGAGGGTCTGGCGTCCCTCCTCGCCGAGGTCGGGATCCCCACCGTCCTCTACTATCCCGAGACCCTGGACGGGGTCGAGGAGGCGCTCCTCCTCACCGGGCGGGTGCTGGGGAGGGAAGAGCGGGCTCAGCTCCTGACAGGCCGCTTTCGGGAGCTCATCACCCTTGTGTCCGCCGCGACCGCCGGTCGGACGCCCCGGCCGCGGGTGTACTTCACCGCCTACACGATGCAGAACGTCTACGCGGGTGATGTGATCCAGAACGCGCTGCTCGAACTCGCGGGGGGGATCCCGCTCGGCAAGGCCCTCGCCCCCCGACCCGGCCTGTTCTGGCAACGGGTGGACGCGGAACAGATCCTGGTGTGGGACCCCCAGGTGGTGCTCGTCCCCGCCTACAGCCGCGCCCAGCCGTCCGATTTCTTCGCCGACCCGATCTGGGGTGGAGTGGCGGCGATCCGTACGGGACGGGTCTACCGGTTCCCGGAGTTCTTCGCGGCGTGGGACATCCCCGGGCCGGAGGTTGTCCTCGGGCTCCTGTGGCTTGCCGAGGCCCTTCACCCCGGCGCCACCGGGCTCGATCTCGTTTCCGAGGTTGTCCGGTTCTACGCGGACTTCTACGGGTGCCAGCTTTCGCCCGACGCGGTCGCCGCGCTCCTCGGGAAGTGATGCGCTCCCGCCTCACGTGGGCGCTCCTCCTCCTCCCGCTGCCCGTGGCGTTCTTCGCCCTCATGGTCGGGCGGTACCCCATCTCACCGGGCGAGGTGTTCGCCGCCCTCACCGGTGGGGAGGTGGCAGAGGTCGTGCGGCAGCTCATCCTGCGCATCCGCCTGCCGCGGATCGGGGCGGCGGCGCTGGTGGGGGCAAACCTCGCCGTGGCCGGAGCCGTGTACCAGGGCGTGTTCAGGAACCCGTTGGTCGAGGGGCGGCTCCTCGGCGTGAGCTCCGGGGCTGGGCTCGGCGCGGCCCTCGCCCTCCTGCTCTTCCCTCAGCCGGCGATGATCCAGGCCCTCGCCTTCGCCGGCGGTCTCGTGGGCGTGGGGCTGACCGCGCTCCTCGGGTGGGCGTTCGGGGCGGGCGTGCTCGTCCTCGTGATCGCCGGGGTGCTGGTGGATTCTTTCCTGTCCGCCGTCTTGGGGATCGTGAAGTACACCGCGGACCCGTTGGGAACGCTCCCGGCGATCACCTACTGGCTCCTCGGCGGGCTGGGGTCGGTGCGGGTCCACGACCTCCTGCCGCTGGGGATCGCGTCGGGGGTTGGGTTGACGTTCTTCCTCCTCGCCCGGTGGCGGCTGAACCTCCTCACCCTCGCCGACCAGGAGGGCGAGGCCCTCGGCGTGCGGGTGCGACAGACGCGGTTCCTCGTGGTGGGGATGGGTACGCTGCTCGTGGCCTCCGCAGTCTCCGTGAGCGGGATGGTGGGATGGGTCGGACTGCTCGTGCCGCACGCCGCGCGGGCGGTGGTGGGGCCGGACTACGCCCGTCTCCTCCCCGCGGCGGCGGGACTGGGAGCAGCGCTCGTCGTGCTCCTCGACACGATCGCCCGCACCCTCCTCACGGCGGAGATTCCCTTGGGCGTCCTCACCGGCCTTCTCGGCGCACCGCTGTTCCTCATCTTGTTCCTGCGGTTCCTGCGCGAGCGGGGGGGGTGGCGATGAGGCTCCGCGCGCAGGACCTCGTGTACGCCTACGTCCCGGGTCGTCCCGTTCTGCGGGGGATCTCGCTCGAGATCCGGTCCAGGGAGACGGCGTTCCTCCTCGGGCCGAACGGGAGCGGGAAGACCACCTTTCTCGATTGCTTGGGCGGCCTCCGGCCGCCGCAGGGTGGCGACGTGCGCCTCGACGACCGACCACTCGCCTCGTTCTCAGCGCGGGAGCGGGCGCGGGTGGTGGGGTACGTCCCTCAGTTCCACGAGCCGCCGTTCAACTTCACGGCGTGGGAGGTGGTCCTGATGGGCCGCGCCCCCTACGTCCGCTGGCTCAGCCAGCCAAGTACCAAGGACCGCCGCGCTGCCGACGATGCCCTCACGGAGCTCGGGCTGGAGGAGTTCCGCAACCGGCCCTACTACACCCTGAGCGGCGGGGAGCGAAGGCTTGTTCTCGTCGCACGGGGCCTGGCCCAAGGGGCGTCGTTCCTCCTTCTCGACGAGCCGGACGCCCACCTCGATCCCGCGAACCAGCACCGGGTTCTCCGAGCCACCGGCGAGCTTGTGCAGGGCGGATTGGGGGTGGCGGTCACCTCCCATTCCCCGAACAACGCCCTCCTCTACGCGGACCGGGTGGCCTTGTTCGCCCAGGGCGAGATCCTCGCCCAGGGAGACCCCCACGACGTGGTGTCGCCCGAGCCTCTGGAGCGTGCGTATGGAATCCCGTTCGTTGTCGTGGGGGCCGGCGATGGGCCGCGGGCCGTGCTCCCCGCCCTTGGCTGAGTTCTACTCCCTTGCATCCGACAGGCCGGCGGGCATGAAACCCGCCGCTACGAAGACGGGAACCGGGGTCTGTGGCGCCGGACCTTGTGTCCGACGGCCGTTCGGAGCCTTCCTTCTGTAGCGCCGCAGCTTGCCTGCGACGGTCGTTCGGAGGTATCCGTAGCGTCGCACCTTGTGTGCGACGGCCCTGACAACACGTGTTCGGCGGGGAGCCGCCCGCTCCCCGCCTCTACCTGAACAGCCGGTTCACGTCCGCCAGGTACTCGGCGGCCTTCTCCTTGGCGTGGCGGTTCCAGAACGGCCAATCGCCGATCGGGGCTTCCAGCACGTGGTGAAGCAGGTCCTCGAACAGGGCGCGATCCTTCGCCCGCCGGGCGTACTCCCACGCGTAGGCGACGTGGTTCTCGAGGTAGGTGGGGTCGAGGAGGATCGCCCACTCGAAGTTGAACTTCGCGTCCGCGAGTTTCACCCCGAACAGGAACCCGTAGTCCGAGAGGTTGGCGAGAAGCGCGCCCACGGCTTGGGGAGCCGATCCGCCGTAGTAACTCGGGTCGAGCTCGATTACCCGATCGTACATGATGCGCATCTTGTTGCGGTGAGGGATTGCGGAGAACGGGTTCATCCGCCCGAGGATGAGACCCAAGCTGTGGGCCGTCCAGAGGATGGTCGCCGGGTCCGTGGCCCGAGCCAGCAACGCGTGCAGCCCGTCATCGGACAGGCTGAGACCCTCGTCGAAGCCGGACAGACCCAGGGAGCGGAACCCGTAGTCGGCGGCAGTGCGCAGCACAACTTCCTTCTCTTTCTCCGGTACGAACGTGGATCGCTCGTACCAGAGTTGGGCCAGCTGCGCGAGAACGGCCACGTTCCCCGGCTCCGTGGAGAGCAGAACCTCGTAGATCGCGATCAGCCGCTCCAGGTTCTGTGGCTCGTACCGCACGGAGAACAGGGTCTCCGCCTCTGCGGCGAGGTCGGCCGCCGGCTGTGCCCATCCCGCCCACGCCATCGCCACGATGACCGATAACACGAGAACTCTCCGCGTCATAATGGCCAAGCGTAGCCGTACCCTCGGGCGCGGGGGATCGGGGATTTGGCTAGAATGAGTTCCATCATGAAGGCCGTCGTCTTGTGCGGAGGCGAGGGAACGCGGCTCCGACCGTTCACGTACACCCAGGCCAAGCACCTCCTCCCCGTGGCGGGAAGGCCGGTGGTCGAGCACGCCCTGAAGGCGGTACGGGAGGCGGGAATCCGCGACGTGGCGATCGTGGTCAGCCCGAGCGTGGAGGCCCAGTTCCGGGAGCGCCTCGGCGACGGGAGCCGGATCGGGCTCCGCGTGGCGTACGCCGTCCAGCCCGAGCCGAAGGGGCTTGCCCACGCCGTCCTCTGCGCGGAGGAGTTCGTGGGGGACGAGTCTTTCCTCGTCTACCTCGGCGACAACCTCCTTCAGGGCGGGGTGACGGGCGTGGTGGATCTGTTTCGCTCCCAGAACCCAGCGGCGGTGGTCACCCTGCGCCAGGTCGAGGATCCCCGTCGGTTCGGGGTCGCGGTGATCGAGAACGGGCAGCTCGTGCGCCTCGTGGAGAAACCGAAGGACCCGCCCAGCGACCTCGCCATCGTCGGCGCGTACGCGTTCACCCCGCTCCTGTTCCAGGCAGCGCGGGAGGTCAAGCCCTCGTTTCGCGGCGAGCTCGAACTCACCGACTGCCTGCAGTGGCTCGTAGACCGCGGGCACCGCGTGCTGCCGTACCGGGTCGAGGGGTGGTGGCAGGACGTGGGGCGGCCGGCGGACCTTCTCGTGGCAAATCGCCTCCTCCTGACCCAGATCGAACCTCGGGTTGAGGGCGAGGTAGACGCAGGTTCGACGGTCGAAGGGCCGGTGGTGATCGAGCGCGGGGCGCGGGTCCTGGGGAGCCGGCTGATCGGGCCGGTGGTCATCGGCGAGGAGGCGGTGGTCGAGCGCTCCACCGTCGGCCCGAACGCAGCGATCGGGCCGCGGGCCGTGGTTCGCGACGCCGAGACCGCCGACAGCATCCTCATGGACGGAGCCCGCGTTGAGGGCCTGACCCTCCAGGAGTCCGTCATTGGCCGGGAAGCAGCCGTGCGAGTCGATCCATCGTGCGCGGCGCTCTTCCTCGGTGACCATGGGTCGGCTACGATTCGATCGTCACAACACGTCAGTTCCTAGGAAGGAGGTGTCCGAGATGAAGCGCTTCCGGTTCTCCGTGGTCGTCGAGCATGACGCGGATGGGTATGTGGCGATGTGCCCCGAGCTGCAGGGGTGTTACACCCAGGGGGAAACCTACGAGGAGACCCTGGCGAACATCCGGGAGGCCATCCTTCTTCACGTGGAAGACAGGCTGGCGTGCGGCGAGGAGATACCCACCGCTGAGTCGGTCAGCTTGACCTCGGTGGAAGTGGCGGTGTGAGCCGTAGAACACCGCGCTGGAAGGCAGCCGAGGTCATCGCGGCGCTGGAGCGCGCTGGGTTCGAGTTCGTGCGACAGAGGGGGAGTCACCGCATCTACCGAAACGCACAGGGGAAGCGTGTCACTGTGCCCGTTCACGGATCGCGAACCCTCCATCCCAAGCTCGTGAGAAGCATCCTTCGCGATGCCAGACTGACGGCCGACGTTCCAGAGGAGGAAGGATGATCCTGGTTACAGGCGGTGCGGGGTACATCGGAAGCCACACGATCAAGGAACTGCTGCGCGACGGGCGCGAGGTGGTGGCGTTGGACAACCTGTCGGTCGGGCATCGCGAGCTCGTCCTGTGCCGCGAGTTCGTCCACGGCGACCTCTCCGATGCCGACGTGCTCCAGCACACGTTCCAGCGCTACCCGATCGAGGCGGTGATCCACTTCGCCGCCCACACCTCCGTCCCGGAGTCGGTGGAGAACCCCGCGAAGTACTACCGGAACAACGTCGTGTGCGGGCTGACGCTCCTCGACGCCATGGTCGAGGCTGGCGTCAAGACAATCGTGTTTTCCTCCAGCGCAGCCGTGTACGGCGACCCGGTGCGGGTCCCCATTCCCGAGGACCACCCCCAAGAGCCGAAGAACCCCTACGGCCGGACGAAGCTCATCTTCGAGGGAGTGCTCCACGACTACGGGGTCGCCCACGGGCTGCGCCATGTTTCCCTGCGCTACTTCAACGCCGCCGGTTCCGACCCCGAGGGACAGATCGGCGAGTGCCACGACCCGGAGACCCACCTCATCCCGATCGTGCTCGAAGCCGCGACCGGGAAGAGATCGCAGGTGCAGATCTTCGGCACCGACTACGAAACTCCCGATGGAACCGCGATCCGGGACTACATTCACGTCACCGATCTCGCCCGGGCCCATGTCCTCGCCCTACGGGCGCTGGAGGAGGGGCGGGCGGCGCCTGCCTACAACCTCGGCACGGGCCACGGGCACACGGTGCGCGAGGTCGTCGAGGCGTGCCGGAAGGCGAGTGGGCACGCGATCCGGGCGGTAGAGGCCCCCCGCCGGGCCGGAGACCCAGCGGCCCTCGTCGCCGACCCGTCTCTCGCGAAGCGCGATCTCGGCTGGGAGCCGCGATTCGCGGCGCTCGAAGTCATCGTGGACACCGCCTGGCGGTGGATGACCCGGAGTTAGTAGCGTCGGACCTCCGCAGCGGTTCCGTACCGGCGGGGTTGTCGCCCGATGGCAGCATGGTTCCGTAGCGGCGGGCTTCATGCCCGCCGTCGATTCGATGGTCCCTGTAGCGTCGGGGCATGTCCCCGACGGCCTTTCGTCGCAGGCAAGCTGCGACGCCACGGAAGGCTTCGAACGGCCGTCGCACACATGGTGCGACGCTACGACCCCCAGGTCCAGATCGTGTAGCGGCGGGCTTCATGCCCGCCGTCGATTCGATGGTTCCTGTAGCAGCGGGGCTTGCCCCACTGAACGCTACATGATACGTCTGCATACGTACTACCGGGATTGTGAATGGCTTGTGATCTTGACCTGTGCCTTGTAGACTCGTTGCGAGGTGAGCCCATGCGCACGAAGGTGACGAAGCGAGCCCAGACCTCTGTTCCTTCCAGCATCCGCAAGCGTTACGGGATCGGAGAGGGCGACATGCTGCAGTGGGTAGATGATGGACAGACCATCCGCGTCATCCCGATCCCGGCCGACCCGATCCGCGCCTTGCGGGGGCGGGCTCGGGGCGAGGCACTCGTGCAGAAGCTCCTCGTGGCAAGAGAAGAGGATCGCCAGGGTGAGCATGGCATCTCATCTTCTTGACACATCGGCCCTCCTCACCCTTCTTGGGGACGAGCCGGGTGCGGCGCGCGTGGAGGAACTCCTGCGTCAGGGAGATGTTCTGATCCCCTTTGTCGCCCTGGTTGAGATCTACTACATCACGCTCCAGACCCGATCCCAGGCCGAAGCGGAGAAGCGACATGCCCTCGTCAAGGCGCTGCCGATCGAGCTGCTTTGGGACGTGGACGAGCCTACCGCGCTCGTGGCGGCCCGACTGAAAGCCCAGCACCGGATGTCGCTCGCTGACGCCTTGGTGGCGGCGTTCGCCGTTACGAGGGGCGCAGTGCTGGTTCACAAGGATCCCCACTTTTCGGTCCTCAGTTCCCAGATGAAGATTGAGGTACTTCCCTACAGAGCGCCCCGAGGCAAGAAGGAACCTGAGCGCCATGATCCATGAGTCCTTGACCGCTCACGGGCAACCTGTGGGCGATCTCACCCGGGCCCATGTCCTCGCCCTGCGGGCGCTGGAGGAGGGGCG
>DYGJ01000030.1:0-6170 GCA_020724765.1 Thermotoga sp.
GAAGGAGAGGCCGCAGCACAGCGGGACGTTGATCCCGGTGAACGAGATGTAGTCGAACCCGCCGACCTTCGTGAAGTGGACCTCAGCCGTGTACTCGATGCCGCAGCACAGCGGGATCTTGTTCAGCCACAGATAGAGGTCGTAGAGGCTGGTCCCGGTGCAGCAGTCGACGAACGACGCCCGCACGTTGATCGGGGCGACGCCCGCCGTCAGGATGTACATCATCCCGAAGCTGTCGGTCTGGGCACACGGGCTGGCGACGAGGATCGGGAACTCACGGAACGGCCGGTTGTACGGGAACACGGACGTGCTGGTGAACATGTTGGCGTTGTAGTCGGTGTCCCAGTGCAGAACCTTCAGGCCGATGCTGATCCCGCCGAAGTCGAACGCGGTGACGAGCCGGCTCGCCATGTACTCCGGCACCGTGGCAGCGAACCACATGTCGCCGGTGATGGTGAACGGCCCGAACACGCCCGAGAGCGCGAACCGCTGCGACACGACGCCCGGGTTGCTGAACCCGGTGACGCTCGTGAGGTTGAACCCCGCCACGTTGTAGGTCAACGTGAGGCTGCTGGTGAGGTCAATGGCCGGCAGAATGCACATCGTCGCCGTCCAGCTGCCCTTGATGTTGATCTGAGAGAAGCCTGCAAAACCGATCGTACAAAGCGCTACCATAATCGCGAGAGCCCGCTTCATTTGTCCATCCTCCTTGGTACCTAGGTCAATTTCGGTTTGAGCTTGCTGACACCCATTCGGGATCCCGAAATCCCGCAACCACCTCTGTCCTCTCCTTACAGCACACCACCTCCCCTCTTAGGCGGATACGTGGGCCATGGTAGCGGTCCGTCCGTCCCCTGTCAAGACTCCCGGGGTGATGCACGTTACGCAGAACCGGCCGGCGCGCACCCGATGGGAACGGGGACGAGGAGACAAGAACCGCGCGGCCTTGAGCATGGGGGGGCGCGGGAGTTGGGCGGTTCCCCGAGGCGGTGGCTCTCCGCGCAGGGCCCGCGGCGTCCGTTGGGCGACGGTCCGGCGGTCGTGGGATGGCCGTCGAACGCGAGGTGCGACGCGACGGAACCCCGTGCGTTCGTCGCAGGCGAGCTGCGACGTTACGCAACCCCGCCGTTGTAGCGTCGGGCTTCATGCCCGACGGCCGGAAAGGCGGTTCGCCGGTTGACGGTTCGGCGGTTCCGGGTAAAGCCGTCGCACACAGGGTGCGACGCTACAGAACCCGTGACGTCGGACCCAGGATCCGACGCGGCGCCCCCGTGCCGGGGCTCCCTCGCGTCTCCCTCACCCGCCGAGCTGCTTCTTCATCTCCCCGATGATCGCCACGGGCGCCGGGTCCACCCCGTTGAGCAGGGCGAGGTAGTAGCTCGTCCAGTCACCCAGGTAGAGGAGGGATAGCAGCTGGGCGAGGGCTCCGGCTCCCCGCCCGGAGACGTCGAGCCACGGGATCGCCCGCGCCGCCAGAAGCCCGTGGAGGATCTCGACCCGCTTCTGCACGCGGGGGTGATCGCCGCGGGCGCGAAGGAAGACCACGGTCCCCTGCGGAAGGAGGCGGGAGGTGAGCTCGTACCCCACGACCTCGTTGTGGCAGAGCTCGGGCAGCTCGGCCCAGAACGCCGGAGCTTTGGCGTTCTCGTTGAGCTGCGTCTTCCAGCGGAACGCGACCGGGCTGGTGGGCCCGGCTCCGTAGACGAGGGGGATACGGCCGAGCAGGGTGCGGGCGAGCGTTTGGGCCTCGTTTGCTTCGCGGTTCGGGGCCAGTTCCGCCGCGAGGTCGTCGAGCACGGCCAGGGTCTCCCCGAGATCCGGGACCAGCTCCAGGCGGCGGAACAGGCCCAGCAGCGGGAACAGGAGATACCCCAGGGCCGCCCGGGGTTGGTAGCCCGTCGGGATCTCGATCCATGGGATCCCAGCCTTCGTGCAGAGACGGCCCAGCTCGCCGCCCGAGGTGACCGCGAGCAGGCGCGGCGTGCGGCCCTGCGCCTGGTGAAACGCGGCGAGGGTCTCCTCCGTGTCGCCGGAGTAGGAGAGGGCGATCACCAGCGACTCCGCGCCGACCCACGGCGGGAGCGCGTAGTCGCGAACGGGGACCACCTCGATCGGGAGGATGCTCCGGAGGAGCGCGTCGGCGATCCCCGACCCGCCCATCCCGAGGCAGACCACGCGGGTGAACCCGCTCAATCTCTCCAGGGGAACTCGCTCCCCAAGGGCCAAGCCCTGTCGGCACTGGGTCGGGAACCCAGCCAGCACCTGCGCTGTCCCCGCCCGGTCCACGGCCGCGAGTTCGGTCCACGTCTTCTGCGGTTGACCCATCGCCTGCCCCCTTCACACTCGGTCGAGAATCGCCCGCACCTCGGCGGCGAACCGGGCGAGGTTCCCGATCTTCTGTGTGACGACCTCGTACACGATGCGATCGTCTACCGCCGTGTACTCGTGGACGAGGATGTTGCGGAACCCCTTCATGCGACGCAGGGTGGCCACCGTCTGTTCAGAAAGGAGCGCAGCCTGGAGGAGCTTGTTCAACAGGTCGTCTTCTTCGGCGGGAACGCCAAGCCGCAGTTCTCGCACCAGCAGGGCGCACACGTCGAGCGCCGCCTCCACCGTGACTTGGGCCAGTCGCTCGCAGGCCCGCTTCACCTCCACGCGCCTGTAGTCGGCAAGCGACGGTGGGACGATCCCCCGGAGCTCCCGCAGGTAGCCCTCCAGGGCGTCCAGCCGTGTCAGAACTCGATCACGGTCCACGGCTGACCGCCTCCAAGTAGTCCTGGTAGACATGACGGAAGCCCTCCCACGCCTTGGCGGTCCGGATGGCGAGGTCGTACAGGGCGTCCTCGTCCCGAACCCACAGGACCCTTCCCTCCCGAAGCACCCGCCGCCGCAGGGAGAGGGGAAGAGCCTGGAACGTGCGAACGTCGAGATCGAACCCGAGGTAGGCCAAGGCCTTCCTTGGGAGCTGGTCTTGCGGGAACCCATCCCGAAGTACGACGCATACGTCTGTGTCCGAGCGAGGCCCAGCGTCGCCACGCGCCTGACTCCCGTACAGGAGCACGGCGAGCACGTCTGGATCCTGGTTGGCCAAGGCCAGCAGATCGTCCACCGCCTTCATGGTGGGACCATTCTACCGCCCGGTGGGCGCGCGTCCCCTGGCGAAGGAACGCGTTTCCTTGAGGGGGGGCTGCCCGGTCCGTAGCTTGGATCACGTTGGAGTGACCACTCAAGGAGGCGAACGAGCGATGCGGCGTACAAGCGTTGTGGTGTGTGCACTGGTAGTTCTCTCGATGTGGGCTGTGACTCCGGGTCTGGCGGATGCGGGGATCGGCGGGATGTTCGTGGACGTGCCGACGAGTCACCCTGCCTACAACGCGGTTCGGGATCTCGTTCAGCGTGGGATCATCGTCATCGGGGCGGGCGGCGAGTTCTCCGGAAACGCTCCGCTGCTGCGTTACGACGCGGCCCAATGGCTGTCGGCGGCGATCAAGAACGTGGAGGGGACGCGTACCGGGACCGACCTGACCCCGCGGGTGACGGCCCTCGAAACGCGGGTCACCGCGCTGGACGCGACGATGACCCGCGAGCTGCAGGCGGTGCGGGCCGAGATCGCGCGGCTGTCGCAGGGACCTGGAACCGCTGCGATTGCGGCCGCGGAGCAGAAAGCGCAGACCGCGTTCGTTCTCGGCGTGACCGGCGTCGTGCTGGCGCTGGCGGCCGTGGCGCTCGCCCTCTGGTTCTGACGGCCGCGCGCGGGATTCCGCGAGGCGGGAATAGAACCCCGCCTCACGAGCGGGCGTAGCGTCGGCCTTGATGGCCGACGAGGGTCCTGCCGGGACCCGAACGGCCGTCGGGGATGAACCCCGACGCTGCGACGTCACGGTTCCGTAGCGTCGGACCCTGTGTCCGACGAAACGGGCGGGGAACAACCCCGCCCCTACGAACCCAACGTCCGTCGGGCATGAAGCCCGCCGCCACAACGGCGGGGTTGCGTAGCGTCGCAGCTTGCCTGCCTGCAGCAGGCAGGTCTGCGACGGGCTGCGGCCGGTTGCGACCCCTCTGAGCGGGCCGTATAGTCCTGTTTATGCCTTCCATCCGGCGTGGGATCGAGTACCTGTTCGGCCAGACGAACGAACAGCGCCTCCGCAAGCTCCTCCCGGTGGTGGAGGAAGTGAGCGGCTGGGCGGAGCGGGTCGCCGCGCTCTCCGATGGAGAGCTGCGCGCGAAGACGGACGAGTTCCGATCCCGCCTCGCCTCGGGCGAGACCCTCGACGACCTGCTCCCGGAGGCGTTCGCCTGCGTCCGCGAGGCGGCGTGGCGCGCGATCGGCCTGCGGCCGTTCGACGTCCAGGTGATGGGGGCGCTCGTCCTCCATCAGCGCCGGATCGCGGAGATGAAGACCGGGGAAGGGAAGACCCTCGTCGCGACCATGCCCGCGTATCTCAACGCGCTCGCCGGCAAGGTGCACATCGTGACCGTGAACGACTACCTCGCCCGCCGCGACCGGGGCTGGATGGGCCCGGTGTACGAGTTCATGGGCCTCACGGTGGGCCTGTTGCAGGAGACGACCCCGCCCGAGGAGCGAAGAGGAGCCTACGCCTGCGATATTCTCTACGGGACGAACGCCCAGTTCGGGTTCGACTACCTCCGCGACCACATGGTCGCCTCCCGGTCGCAGATGGTGCAGGGCCCGCTCGAGTACGCGATCGTGGACGAGATCGACAACATCCTCATCGACGAGGCGCGGACGCCGCTCATCATCTCCGGCCCCACCGCGGACACGGCCCGCCAGTACCGCGACTTCGCCCGGTTGGCGAAGCTGTTCAAGCCGGACGAGGACTTCGAGGTGAACGAGGAGCACAGGCGTCTCTCCCTCACCGAGGCCGGGTGGAAGAAGGCCGAGCAGGTTCTGAAGTTCGACAACATTGCCGACGCCGGGGCGACGACCGCCCGCTATCACCTGGAGACGGCGCTGCGGGCGCGGATGTTCTTCCACCGCGACCAGCAGTACATCGTGAAGGACGGGCGGGTGATCATCGTCGACGACTTCACCGGCCGCCTGATGCCGGACCGCCGCTACTCGGGCGGCCTCCACCAGGCGATCGAGGCCAAGGAGAACCTCCCCGTGCAGCGGGAGAGCCAGACCCTGGCCCAGATCACGCTCCAGCACTACTTCCGCCTCTACAAGGGCCTCGCCGGGATGACGGGCACGGCGAAGACGGAGGAGGACGAGTTCAAGCAGATCTACGGCTTGGACGTGGTCCAGATCCCCACCAACCGTCCCCTGATCCGGGAGCCGCTGCCGGACGTGATCTACCGGACGAAGAAGGGGAAGTTCGAGGCGGTGGCGGACGAGGTGGCGCGGCTTCACGGCGAGGGGCGGCCGGTGCTCATCGGCACGACCTCGATCGAGGACTCGGAGGACCTGTCGCGGCTGCTCAAGAAGCGGGGGCTCGCCCACCAGGTGTTGAACGCGAAGTACCACGAGAAGGAGGCGGGGATCATCGCCCAGGCCGGGCGGCGGGGCGCGGTCACGATCGCCACGAACATGGCCGGCCGGGGGACGGACATCGTGCTCGGCGGGAGCCCGGAGTTCCGCGCCCGGGCCGAGGCCGACCCGGAGGCGGAGCCCGAGGTGTACCAGCAGCTCCTGGAGAAGCACCGGGCCGAGGCCGCGGCGGAGCGCGAGGCGATCGTGTCCCCGAACGGGGACGATCCCGCGTACCGCAAGGGCGCACTGGCTCGGATTCGGGAGTGGTGCGCCGACACGGGCCGCCCGTTCCGGGCCGAGGCGTGGGACGACGCGATCAAGCGGGGCGGCCTCGCCGTGCTCGGGTTCCAGCGCCACGAGGCGCGGCGCATCGACGACCAGCTCGCCGGCCGCTGCGGCCGGCAGGGAGATCCGGGGTCGAGCCAGTTCTTCCTCTCGCTCGAGGACGATCTCCTGCGGATCTTCGGCGGTGAACGCCTGGCGACGCTGATGGAGAAGCTGGGGGTGAAGGAGGGGGAGGCGATCACCCACGACCTGCTCACCCGCTCGATCCGCCGGGCTCAAAAGCGCGTTGAGGAGCGGAACTTCGAGATTCGGAAGCGGCTCCTGGAGTACGACGAGATCATGGCCAAGCAACGCGAGGCGGTGTACGCGTTGCGGGAGCGGTTTCTCCTCCCTG